>CAWUJC010000033.1:0-10562 GCA_963922355.1 uncultured bacterium
TTTGCTCAGCTCGATTACACATGGCAATGGGCGATCTATGGCAAGTACAGCGAAGCGCTCTGGAACGGCTGGCTCCTCACCGTCGGCATCTCCGTCGGCGCACTTTTTCTTAGCTTAGTGTTGGGTGTCGCGGTGGCCCTGGCCCGGAGGAGCCGGTTGCTCTTCCTCCGCTACACCGCCGTCGGCTACATTGAACTGATTCGCGGCACCCCCCTGCTCGTCCAAATCATCATTCTCTGGTATGTCTTCTTTAACGCAGTGGGCCTCCCCAACGGTTGGCGCATCCCGGCCAGCATCCTTATCCTCGCCCTCTACTCTGGAGCCTACATTGCCGAGATCGTCCGCGCCGGGGTGGAAAGCGTCGGGCGCACCCAACTGGAGTCTGCCGCTGCCATCGGGCTGACGAAAACGCAGACTTTCCGCTACGTGGTTTTTCCTCAAGCCCTCCGCGCCACGCTACCGCCCCTGGCCGGCCAGCTTGCCACCCTCATCAAAGATTCCTCCCTCCTCTCTGTCATCGCCGTGGCCGAGTTCACCCGCGTCACGCAAAACACCGTGGCCATCACGTACACCTCTTTTGAAGGCTACCTGCCCCTCGCTGCCGGCTACTTGGTGCTCACGCTTCCCCTTTCACTCTGGACTCAAAATCTAGAACGCCACCTGAGGTACGAGGCATGAAGCTCGCCCTGCGAAACGTCAGCAAAGCCTTCGGCCCGGCCACCGTTCTGGATGCCGTCCAGCTGGAGTTAGAGGACGTGCATTGTCTCTGCCTGATTGGCCCGAGCGGCGGCGGCAAATCGACCCTCCTGCGGCTCCTCGCCGGGCTGGAATACCCCAGCGCGGGGCAGCTCGAGCTGAACAGCGCGACCATCCACTATCGTGAAGACCAGCTGCTCGCTCACCGCCGCAAAATCGGCACCGTCTTCCAGGCCTATAACCTCTTCCCCCATTTAACGGCGCTGGAGAACATCACCCTGCCGCTCGAAAAAGTTCACGCTCACAACCCCGCCGACGCCCGCGAAAAAGCTCTCGGCCTTCTCCAGCGCTTTCATCTGGAAGAGCACGCACATAAACGCCCAGGAGCCTTAAGCGGAGGTCAAAGCCAACGCGTGGCGATCATCCGCGCCCTGGCGATCGAGCCACAAGTCCTCCTTTTGGACGAGCCGACGTCTGCCCTGGATCCCGAGATGACGGCCGAAGTCCTCGAAGTCCTCGATGAACTCAAGCAAGAACGCCGCGATCTCCTCGTCGTCACCCACGAAATAGGCTTTGCCCGCCAAGTGGCCGATCAGGTTGCCTTTCTTGCCCACGGCAAAATCCTGGAATGCGGTCCGCCCGCGCAGGTGATCGATCATCCCGCCACCCCGGAGGCGCAGCAGTTTCTCGCCCGCGTGCGGAAGTACTAAGCCGACTCCGGGCGCTGCGGAACCAAGATAAAACCGGTTTTCACATCCCCCAGCACTTGGGTGTGCTTGCCCCGATGCTGCCAGTGCCAGAGACCGATCAAGGCGCAGAAGAGACCATCGGTCTCGTCCTCCACCGGCTTGGTCCAGCGCTGACGCAGCAATTTTCTGGTGGCAACGTCCAGCTCCAGGTTGGGGAAATCCTCCTTCAGACAGCGCCGCAGCAAACGCTGCAGTCGAGTAAACTCTTCCCGTTTTTCGTCCACCCGCCCGCGTTTGTATTTGATGATCCTCTCCAGGCCAAAGAGCCGCACCATCGCCGGATGGGGATAGACTTCGGCGATCAACTTCTTTGCAACGTCTATCTTCCAGCCCACCGCGAAATCTTCCTTCTCGAACAAAGCCGCAACCCGCGGCGGGCGCGGACATTTATCCAAGTAAGCCGGATGGCAACCCGCATGCTGCTTACGAAATAACACGTGGGTCAGCTTGTCCACGGGCCGCGCCCCCGTCCGGTTCGGGATGACCAAAGGCGCATCCACCATCACCAGCGCCCGATCACGTTTCCCGACCCGTTGGGTGATCCACTCGACCAAGGCACCATCGCCGTGGGTCAACGCACTCTCCCGCACGTGCGCACTGTCGCCCGTGGCGGTGATCCAGGCCAAACCGTCCGGCTTCTTTTCACCCCACGCTAAATCGACGCCAAAAATCTGAGTCGCCATCGCGGAAAGTTAGCATGCTTTGACCGGATCGACATGGTAGGAAAGATCGATGCGCCAAAGCCGTCTGGCCTTCTTTTGCTTTACCCTGCTTTTCGGGTTGGCTCCCCGTACACCGGCGGAAGAAGTCTCATTCGCCGTCGCCTCTAACTTCGCTAGCACCGCAAGAGAACTCATTGATACATATCTCGACGGCAACTGGAGGGGAGGAAACAAGTATCATATCTCTCCTCGTTCCACGGCAAAACTGACCACCCAGATCCAGCAGGGTGCTCCCTTTGATGTCTTGCTTTCGGCAGATCAATTCCATGTCCAAACTCTGATTGACGAAGGTCTAGCGGTGAAAGACACCTCGTTCACTTACGCCTTAGGCATACTGGTCCTCTACAGCGCCTCGGAACCTGACCTGATCCAGGGCAAAGACACATTACGTGAGGGCAAGTTTCAGAAGATCTCCCTGGCCAACCCGGCATTTGCGCCCTACGGGAAAGCGGCTCTCGAGGTGATGCAAAAGCTGAAAGTCGAAGAAAAACTCCGACCGAAGTTTGTCCTGGGGAGTAACCTCTTACAGGCCTTTAGCTACATCGAAACTGGCAACGCCGAACTTGGCTTCGTCGCGCTCGCCCAAGTTCTCGACGCTCCACCGGGCAGCTATTGGGTCATCCCCCAGGACCTGTACCGGCCCATCCGCCAAGACGCCGTCCTCCTCAAACGCGCCGAGAAGAATGCCGAAGCTCGCCGCTTCCTCGACTTCCTGCGTTCACCCCAGGCACAGGCCATCATCAAAAAGGCTGGTTACCGACTCGAAGCACCTTAGTGTGAATGGCTTGAGATGGAGTCGCTCGATCTAGCCAGCTTGTGGTCCCCGATTAGCCTGACGCTGCAACTAGCCGTCACGACCACGCTCCTCCTGCTTGTCCTTTCCACCCCTCTGGCGTGGTGGCTCGCACGTTCCCCCTGTCGTTGGAAGGAAGCGGTTGCAGCTGTCGTGGCCCTGCCTTTGGTTTTGCCCCCCACTGTGTTGGGCTTCTATCTCCTGATCGCCCTCGGCCCGAGTGGGCCCGGCGGCTGGGTGGCCAGTTGGTTTGGCGGGCGGACGCTGGCCTTTTCCTTCCCCGGCTTGGTTATCGGCTCTGTTCTCTATTCTCTGCCCTTTGTCGTCCAGCCGATCCGCAATGCCTTTGCCGCGATCGGGGATGGCCCGTTCGATGCCGCGGCCACCTTGGGCGCCTCCCCCTGGGATCGTTTCTGGACCATTGCCGTCCCTCTCGCCCGCCCTGGCTTCCTGACCGGTGCCGTCCTCGGCTTTGCCCACACGGTGGGTGAATTCGGTGTCGTGCTCATGATCGGCGGCAGCATCCCGGGAGAAACACGCGTACTCTCGGTCGCCATCTACGAAGAGGTGGAACTCATGAATTGGCAGAACGCTCACCTGCTCTCCGCCGGGCTGCTCGTCTTCTCCTTCCTCGTGATCCTCAGCATGCTCTGGCTCCAGCCCCGAAAGGAGACCGCATGAGCACCTCAACGCTAAGCGTTCATTATCAAGGCCGCCTGGGACAGCTCTTGCTCAATGTCAGGTTCAGCCTCCCCGCGAAAGGTGTCATCGGCATTTTTGGTCCCTCGGGTTGCGGCAAGAGCACCCTGTTGCGTTGTTTGGCCGGGCTTAGTTCCATTCCCGGGAACGTTCAGCTAGGGGAAGACACCATCCAAGCTGAGGCCACGGGCTTTTTCCTCCCGCCCCACCAGCGACGCATCGGCTACGTCTTCCAGGAGGCCAACCTCTTTCCCCACCTGTCTGTACGCGAGAACCTCGCCTATGGCTGGAAGCGACGTGCTCAGCCGAACGCCGCTCCCCCCACCTCTTGGGATGAGGTCATCGACCTACTCCAGCTAGAGTCACTGCTCGCCCGTCAACCCGGCAAGCTCTCCGGCGGCGAACGCCAACGCGTCGCCATCGGCCGCGCCTTGCTTTCCCAGCCACGTCTCTTGCTCATGGACGAACCTCTGGCCGCCCTGGACGCCGAACGCAAAGAGGAAATCCTGCCCTACCTGGAAGCCCTCCACGGGGCGGGGGCGTTGCCCATCCTCTACGTCACCCACGAGATGGCGGAGCTGGAACGCCTAGCCGACTCGCTCGTTCTGCTCCAAGCCGGACGCAGCCTGGCCTCCGGCCCACTGGCCGAACTGCAGGCCGATCCGAAACTTCCCCTGCTCCAACGTTCCGAGGCTTCGGTCGTCCTGGAGGCCCAAGTCACCCAAAGCGGCGGGGCTGACGGGATCGCTGTTCTGGAGTTTTTCCGCGGTCAACTGGAGGTGGCTGGCACCAACCTGACTCGCGGCCGCCGCTGTCGTGTTCGCCTGCGGGCGAGCGACGTCAGCCTTGCCCGAGAGCGGGCAGAGGATTCCACCATCCTCAATATCCTCCCGGCAAAAATTCTGGCCGCGTCCCCGCAAGACGCGGCGGAAAGCCAACTCAACGTCCGGCTCGCGCTGGGTACGGAAGGCGACGGCGCTCGCATCATTTCCCGCGTCACGCGCAAGTCCTGGGAACGCCTGGGTCTCCGCCCCGGGCAGAGCATCTACGCTCAAATCAAAAGCGTCGCCGTCCTAGCCCGTCCGACGGCACCTTAGCTTTGCTTGCGCGGCTTCTTGGACTTAGCCGGGGAAGCCTTCCGAGTCGACGCACGGCTTTCGCGCCCACTTACTTCCGGAGTTTTCTTCTTCCTCACTTTTTTCACCGGCTTCCCGTTTTTCGCCACTTTGGAAGCGCGAGACTTCTTGGCCAAGGGGGTGACTTTGGGCGGGGCTTCTCGACGGTTGATCGCCCGCATGGCCAAAGCCAGATCGTCCGGCCGCATCACCAACAAACCGCGCGAGCTACCGGGCGAGGTCGCGCAATACGCATACTCAATGTTGGCCCCTTCTTCCGAAAGGAGATTGGCAATCGCCGCCAAGCTACCGGGCTTGTTATCGCCTTCCAGCATCAGCACCTCGGTCTCGACCACCAGAGCACCGTGCCGCTCGAGGACCAACAAGGCTTCGCGCGGATGGTCCACCACCATGCGGACAACCGAATGGTCCACCGAATCCGACGTGGTAAACGCGTAGATGTTGATCCCGTGCTTATTGAGGGTATCGCACACCGCCGCCAACGTCCCTGGCGTGTTGGCCAGAAACAAGGAGAGCTGGGTGGTAACTTCCATGACGGGCTCGTACTCCGGCCACTAGGCTTTCGCCGGAGCAGCTTCTTTCTTTTCTTCAGCAACCGGAGCCGCCGCCGTTTTCGGCGCCACCTTCCAGAAGAGCGGCTGGTACTTCGCCCACTGGTCCAGGATTTCGCGCGACTGCGAGCTGTCGGTGGCATCCATGTGGCGGTAGATCAACTCTTTCAGCTGGGTGATGTCCGCCTCGTCGGCCAAGCGCGAGATTTCAATCATGTCCGGGTTGTAGAGGTGCTGGAACATGTTGTCTTCGTCCAGGATGTAGGCCAGGCCGCCGCTCATGCCGGCACCGAAGTTCTTGCCGCTCGGGCCAAGCACCACGATGAGGCCGTTGGTCATGTACTCGCAGCCGTGGTCACCCACGCCCTGCACCACCGCGGTGGCGCCTGAGTTACGGACCGCGAAGCGCTCGCCAGCTTTGCCGCGGGCAAAAAGCGTACCGCCGGTCGCGCCATACAGAACCGTGTTGCCACAGATGAAGTTGCGGGACGGGTGGAACTTCACTTCTTCCGGCGGCGTGAGGATGATTTCGCCCCCGGCCATGCTCTTACCCACATAGTCGTTGGCTTCGCCGCGCAAACGCAGGCGCACGCCATCGACCAGAAAAGCGCCGAAGCTCTGCCCGGCCGAACCGCGCAGGGTGATATCGAGCGTGCCTTCCGGCAAGTTGTGGTCGCCGTAGCGATAAGCGATTTCGCCACTGAGCATCGCGCCCACGGAGCGGTTGGTGTTCTTCACCTTATACTCCAGCTTGAGCGGCGTCTTGGACTGCAGCGCGCTCTTGGCGTCCTGCAGCATGACGGCGTCGAGCGGCCGGTCCTCTTCCTTATCGTTCCGCTCCCAGGTGTGGTAGCGCTTGGCCGTTTCTTCCAGCTCAGGCATGGCGAGCAGGCGGGTCAAGTCGAGGGTGTTGGCCTTCGGGTGATCCACCACCTCACGCTGAGCGAGCAAATCGGTCCGACCAATGATGTCGTTGATGCTGCGGGCACCGAGGCTGGCGAGGAGCTTGCGGGTTTCTTCCGCCACCCCATTGAAGTAGGTCACGACCATTTCCGGCGTGCCCTTGAACTTACCGCGCAGGCGTTCGTCCTGGGTGGTGACGCCCACCGGGCAGGTGTTGAGGTGGCACTTGCGAACGTACACACAACCCAGGGCGATAAGCGCCGAGGTGCCAAAGTTGTACTCTTCCGCACCGAGCAACGAGGCAATGATGATGTCCATGCCGCTCTTGATGCCGCCGTCCGTCCGGAGGGTGACGCGGTTGCGTAGGCCATTGAGCAAGAGCACCTGCTGGGTCTCGGCCAAGCCAAGTTCCCAGGCCGTACCGGCCGCCTTGATCGACGAAATGGGCGAAGCACCCGTGCCGCCATCATGGCCGGAGATGAGGATAATGTCGGCATGCGCCTTGGCCACACCAGCGGCAATGGTACCGACGCCGGCTTCGCTCACCAGCTTGACGCAGACCTTGGCGCGCGGGTTGACCTGCTTGAGGTCGTAGATGAGCTGAGCCAAATCCTCGATCGAGTAAATGTCGTGGTGCGGCGGAGGCGAAATCAGCGTGGTGCCTTCGTTCGCCTTCCGCAGTTTGGCGATCATGCCGATGACCTTGTAGCCCATCAGCTGGCCGCCTTCACCGGGCTTGGCGCCCTGGGCCATCTTGATTTCGATTTCCGTGGCGCTGGCGAGGTAGTCTGCCGTGACGCCAAAGCGACCGCTGGCCACCTGCTTAATGCGGCTGTTTTTGCTGTCGCCATTCGGCATCGGGTTAAAGCGTTCCGGATCTTCGCCACCTTCGCCCGAGTTCGACTTTCCACCGATCCGGTTCATGGCAATGGCCAGGGCCTCGTGGGCTTCGGGCGAAAGCGCACCGTAGCTCATCGCGGCCGTGGTGAAGCGGGAGCGGATTTCTTCCACCGGCTCGACTTCTTCGAGCGGAATCGGCGTGGCTTCCGTCTTCAGTTTCAGCATGTGGCGGACGGACATCGGCTCGCTGGCGAGCAAGCCATCGATGTACTTGTCGTAGGTTTCCTGCTTCCCTGCGTCTTCGGCCTTCTTCAAGCCCACGTAAGAGTGGAAGGCCTGGATGACCGGCGGGGTGTAGGCGTGGGTCTCGCCGTCGCGGCGGAAGCGGTACCACCCGGCGTCGGTCAGGTTGGCCGGGGTCTCGACATCAAAGGCGCGGCGATGACGCTGAAGGGTTTCCTCCGCCAGTTCGGACCAACCAATGCCGCCGATCTTGCTCGGCGTGCCTTCAAAGGCGGCGTCGATGATTTCCTGACCCAGGCCCACGGCTTCGAAGATCTGGCCACCGCAGTAGCTAGCCAGGGTGGAAACGCCCATCTTGGACATGATCTTGAGCAGCCCCTTGTCAACGGCGGACTGGTAGTTCTTCGCGATCTGCACCGGGTCGGTGACCTTCTTCATCCGACCCTTTTCATTCATCTCGGCCAGCGTGGCCAAGGCGGCGTACGGGTTGACGGCGGAAGCCCCATAGGCGACGAGCAACGCGAATTGCGTGACGTCGCGGCAATCTGCGGCCTCCAGGACGAGGCTGCACTCCATCCGCTTGCCCTTCTTGATCAAGTAATGGTGCACCGCGCCGGTAGCGAGCAACATCGGCAAGCTGGCGGTGTGGGGATCAATCCCGCGATCGCTCAAAATCAGAATGGAATTCCCGCGGTCGATGGCGTCTTCCGCCTCTTGGCAGATTTTCTCCAGCGCGGCCTGCATGCCCGTACCAGCTTGATCCGGATCAAACAGACAGGAAATCGTGGCCGCCTGAAGGTTGGGATCTTCCAACTGGCGAATTTCTTCCAACTGTGCATTGGAGAGGCACGGGCTAGGAATGTAGAGCAGGTTGGCGTGCTCGGGGGATTCGGCCAACCAGTTACGGCGCTTACCCAGCCACATTTCCACGCTCATCACGAGCTTCTCGCGGATCGGGTCGATCGGCGGATTCGTGACCTGTGCGAAATGCTGGGAGAAGTACGTGTAGAGGCTGCGGGCTTTCTTGCTCAAGACAGCGAGTGCGGCGTCATCGCCCATGGAGCCGACGGCTTCTTGCCCCGTTTCAGCCATGGGGAGGAGGAAGAGATCCGTTTCTTCCTTATTGATGCCAACATTGACCTGCTGCTGGACAAGGCTGGCTTCCGCCTCAGGTTCAGCATCCAAGCCAATCGGGGTGTCCAGACGGCGCATCTGATCCTTGACCCACTCGGCGTAGGGATGCCGGGTAGCGTAGTCCATCTTGATTTCGTCGTTGCGCAGGAGCTGCTTCTTTTCGAGATCAATGGCGATGATTTCGCCCGGGGCGAGGCGGCCCTTCTCGACAATTTTGTCTTCCGGCAACTCAATCACGCCGACTTCGGAGCTCATCACCAAAAGACCGTCTTCGGTGATGTGGTAACGGGCCGGGCGCAGGCCGTTGCGGTCGAGGCAGGCACCAATGGTCTTGCCGTCGGAGAAGGCGAGCGCGGCGGGGCCGTCCCAGGGCTCGTTCAAGCAACCGTGGTACTCGTAGAATTCCTTCACTTCCTTGGGCATGCGCTCCTCGTTCTGCCAAGCGCTGGGCACGAGCATCATCACGCTGTGGAGGAGGTCGCGACCGCTCATCACAAGGAGTTCGAGGGCGTTATCGATGCTGGCGGAATCGCTCGCGCCGGGTTGAATCACCGGCTGGAAGTACTTGATGTCGTCGCCCCAGAACTCATGGCTCATCACCTTTTCGCGGGCAGCCATCCAGTTGCGATTCCCCTGGATGGTGTTGATTTCACCGTTGTGGGCCAGGGTGCGGAAGGCCTGGGCCAGCGGCCAGGTCGGGAAGGTGTTGGTGCTGTAGCGCTGATGGAAGATGGCGAAAGCGGTGTCGAATTCCGGCTGGCGCAAATCGGTGTAGAAACGCTCAAGCTGCGGGCTAGCGAGCAGGCCCTTGTAAATGATCGTCCGGCTGGAGAAGCTGGGGATGTAGAAGTGGCGAATGTTTTCCTCTTCGGCCTTGGCTTCGATCATGTTACGCACGAGGAAGAGGCGACGCTCGTATTCATCGTCGCTCAGATCGGCGTCTTCCGGCTTGCCGATCAGGACGTGTTCCACCTTCGGGCAGGTGCGCAAGGCTTTGTCGCCCAGGACATCCATGCGGACGGGCACATCGCGCCAACCAAAGAGGTGCAGCCCCTTCTCGGCAATGAAGTCTTCGGTAATTTTACGAATGTGCGCCTGGGTGTACTTATCTTCCAGCGGCATGAAGAACACACCAACGGCGAGATCACTGTCCTGCCAAAGCTTGTGGCCCAGCTTTTCTACCTCGGGGCGGAACAAATCGTAGGGGATCTGCGTCATCACACCAGCGCCGTCGCCGGTCTTCGCGTCCGCATCCATGGCGCCGCGGTGGGTCAGGGCACACACGCTATCGAGCGCCATTTTCAACGTCTCGTGGGTCCGTTCCCCTTTAATACTGGCAACTAAGCCGACGCCGCAGCCATCGCGTTCGGTGGCGGGATCATACATACCGCGGGCGGGTAAGCTGCCTGCGTGGTCCAAAATGGTGTCGTTCATCGCCATGGTGATTTCTCCTCGTTTCGTATCTCGTTCTTCGTTTTCTTCGCTTCGGGCGGCGCCGTGGCAGACCGCTTCCTCGTGGGGGCCAGGTTTTTCTGACCCCGTTCTGTTGGGTGGGGGCGCCGCCATTTCTGCCCTCCTCGGCACCGCAGCGCCGTGGCAGACCCCATCGGATTTGGCGGGGAGCCCTATTCAAGCACGGGACATGCCGCGCTAGCCCCTTATCGTGCCGATTTTCGCAAAGAAGCGCAAGTATTGGATCAACCAGCGCTAATTTCGCCTAAAAACGACCTCTAAATTCCGCGCAACCATTGGTATACTTGGAGGGAGCACTCGGGGCTCAGCCCCAAGCTTGTCTCCTGATCCAAGGCGTGGTCGCTCAATTCCCAATCGGCTGCTTTTTCGCGATCGGTAAAGAGACAGCGGACGTGCGCCCGCTCGGGTTTCTCTTCGCTGTAGTCTCGCAAAAAATACATGCTCAAGACCAATTCGTCGCCGCAGCGTTGGACGCGCTCCAGCATCCAGCGGGGCTGGTTGGGCGCATGGCAAGGCATCACGTCCTCCCAGTATGGCATCATGCCATCATGTATCGCCCGGCAAACCTGCTGCCAATCGCTGCCCTCGCCCTCTTCTAGCTGGGCTGGATCGGCCAGACGATC
>CAWUJC010000034.1:0-10486 GCA_963922355.1 uncultured bacterium
GGCAGCCCCTCACCCGATGCGGTCGTCGCCCACCTTCCCAAGGCGTCCCGCCAATAAAGCTGGCCGTGCCGATGCGGGTCGCCGGGCGTCGGCACTTCATGGAGAATGAGGAGGAGTTGCCCCTCCTCAACCATGGTGCGCTGCCGACCATGGGTGTGGCCCAAGCGCTGCCGAAAGACCTCGGGCAATTTCCAATCCGGCGGCAGAACCAGCTTACGCGGCGAACGTTCGCGCCCGGCCGGGCTCGCCCCAGATTCCTTGGCCACCCAGTCTTTTGGGCCACTCTCCGGCTTCTTCGCGAGGTCGAGTTTCTTGGGCATGGGGGCAAGTTAAACCAAGTCGTCGTGGATGTCTTTCCAGTCGATCAAGTTGTTGAGCATGACGCCGTCAGTAATCGCACCGTCATCGGGCAGACCGTTGGCGTCGAGGATCTTCTGGCGCGACGCATCGCCCTTCTGCCGGCCCTCGATCACCGTGTTGACGTAGGCGATATTCCCGGGCGTGGTGTTAGAGCCGGGCTGGGCTTTGATCCATTCCTCAAATTCCAGGTAGGTCGGCTTGGTCAGGAGAAATTCCTTGGCGGCGGCGGGGTCGATTTTAAGGCCCTCGAGCACCATGTGATCGAAGCCGGGCTGGACGACTTTGTAGCCTTCCGGCAAGCGGCCCGTGGCGTGAAGCAGGGTTTTGAGCCAAAGGCGCGGTAAATGGCGAACGCCCAACGGGCCTTTGGTTTCTGAACTGATGAGCGGGATAATCGGTTCCATAGCGGGAATGATAGATAGCTTATTCTGGTTTTTTCTCCGGTGCGGGGACTGGCAAATCACTGGTGAGCACGCCAAAAACCTGTTTCTTCTCCGCGTCAGCGTAGAGCGGCACGGAATAGGTCTTCATCCAAATTTCCCCGCCGCCATGGTCGAAGTAGCGGTGGCTCCAGACCGGTTTACCTTCTTTGAGCAGGAGGGTGTACCACTCATCTGCCGGGTAGTTGTACTTGGGCAAAGCCAGCCACTTGGACTCCAGCTTGCCTTCGTGGCGATAGACATACAACGAGGGCGGCACGTCTTCGCCCTTCGCCACCGGAGCAGGGGCAAAAGCGATGCCGTAGACCACGAGGTTGTCTTGCAGGTACTGCTTCATCACCTTCTCCCGCGCCTCGCGATCGGCCGGAACGGAAGGGAACTTAGCGGCCAGTGGTGCCAGCGCTTTTTCGACGACAGCTTGAGCATCTTTGGTCGTCTCGGCGAATACCGAGCCAACAGCAATGAAAAGTAAGGTTAGGACTAGGCCAGCTTGGCCAAGAGCAAGGGGCAGGGTCTTCATCTGCCTCTTGGTCTAACAGCCTACTATTCGGTTGGCTAGGACTTAAGTCGGCGTCGCCGGCTGAGCCACAACAAGGTGCCCGATGCTAGTAGACTGAGTGAAGAGGGCTCCGGCACGACGGTGCCAACAACCGCGACAAACTGACTGAGGTTGGCGTCCGCGTTGGCGGTGCCCGTTCCATCCAGGATGGTAAAGCCATTCGACAAGCCAGAGCCAGTGGTTGAGTCCGTGTCAACCACGACCCCGTTTAAGGCGAATTCGAAAGAGTTGGTATCTGCGAAGAGAGTTAAGCGGTAACTGTTTTGCAGACCACCATCAAAACCTGCCGGCGTAAAATAGGTACCATTAGCGTAAAGCTCACCTGGCTTTATGCCAACGACGGCTCGCTGCCCATCGTGGATGAGGGAGAAACTGTGGGCTGCAAAGCTAAAGTCCTGCCGCGTCTGCTCGTGCGCGGTTACCTGAGTGGTGAAGAAAAAGGAGATGACGTTCGCGGAGTCAAAAGACGACGGGGTGGCATAATCATACCGAGCCGAACCGGGGCTATTCACCCCTTGGCCAGTCCCTACTGTTCTTTGGAGCAACTGCCCGCCAGAAACGGAAAAAAGATCACCCTCTGCGTCATTGTTATGAGGACCACTCTTCACAAGAGTCCACCCCTGTTGGGAAGGCAGCTCGTCGAAATTCAACTCCATGATAACCGTCGCCTGGGCGCTGAGCGTCAGGAAAAGACCTGCAGTGATTAAGAGAGCTTGATTAAACACGACGATACAGATAAATCCCGCCTACCAAATGTAAAGTAGAAATCCCCCAGGAACCCACAAATGATAACTGCTGGCGATCAACCCAGCCTTGAAACTGCCAAAACTAAGGCAGACGAGGTGCACAGAGCAAATTAGCTATCCGGCTGGTAATCAGCCCCTTGAGCGCCGACGCCGGGCCGCCCAAGCGGCCAAAGCCAGGCCCAGAAGGCTAAGCGAGGTTGGCTCGGGCACGACCGCCGTCTCGTAAATGGTCTGACCGAGGAGTGCATGCCCGGCTTGGGTCGGATGGACGTGATCCCAGAAGAGCCATTCGTCAAAGTCGTTGTCATTAATTTCGTCTGACGTGACCAAGGGATTGAATTCAAGGTCGGACGTCTTGTTGCCCTCATTGGCGACGACCGATTCCTGGATGAAAGCCGAATTCAACCCATAGGCTTCCGGATTGGCGATGATGTCATCCAAGGCAGAGAAGATATCGACCAAGACGATGTTGGCGTCACCGGTCAGTCCATCGATCCCGTTCTCCAAAGTGGAGTTGAAATCCGCCACATATTGGCTGGGGGTGAGTGTATTGGAGGCTTGGGCAAAGTCACCAGCAATGGCCCCGGGCGTCTTGCCGATATCCGGCAGATTCATCAAGACGATGTTTTCGGCCCCGTCATCAATCAGTGTCTGGAGGTTATCGAGCTGATTTTGGGCCGCGGTCACCCCCAAATCGGCCGGAGGCAGGGCGACAAAGTCCGCCATAAATTCCGCGATGGTGGCCAAGCCGGTGGTGGCATCGCCGTAGAGGATGTAGTCGTTGGCCCCTGCCCAGAGAAAGGTCACCGTCTCGGCATCAAACGTGTTCCCGGCCGAGCTAAACTGACTGATCTGAGTGCTAACACTCGACAAAAAATAACCATCGTCCAAATCGACCAAATCGACCGAGACCAGTGGCGTGTTCGTCGTTTGCGCTCCGCCCCAAGCCCAGTTCTGATGGACCGAACCATTGTTGCTGGGGGTGTTGTTGTAATCGGCAGGATTGACCCCGCCAATATTAACGCCCAGCACCTCCAAGTAGGGATCGGAAGCATCAGCAAAGTACGGGTTGTACGGAAGCGCCCGCGCGGCATCCATACTGGTCACAGCTTGGAATTGCGCGTTGTTGTTCGCCTGGACCGATTGCGAGAAGTAAACCGACCACATGTTGTTGTTGGTAAAGCGGCGATCGTTGTTATAGGGAGACGGCCAGCCAGGGATATTGGGCAAGAGCGCATCCGCTTCGGTCGACCAGTCTTGATAGGCATTGTTGACGGTACCCGTATTGCCGTAATCACTCAGGCTATCACCAAAAATGATCATGCGATCCATGGTGGAAAAATCGATCTTGTTGCGAGTGATATCGGCCCAGGTGGACGGAACGAGGCCAAACAAGCCTATGAAAAGAAAAGAGGAGGCCAGAGAAGAGATTTTCATAATGAGAACAAGGAGAGAAAGTGATGATTAGGATGCCTAAACCACCTCTTTTTCTCAAGCGAGAACCCTAGTGTGTCAAACTTGTAACTTAATAGCGCCTCTCAAAAGACAAGCGCACGTTCTTGGCTCGGCTTCGCCACAACCTCAACTGCTTTGTTTTGCCTCGATGGCTTTGAGGATTTCCGCGCAGACTTCTTCTGGTTCTCTCCAACCCTCTACGATCAAATCGCAAGTGTCTCGTTGCTTGAAGGAATCCAAATAAACGTAACGTGCCTGACACAGATAGTCGTTCAAATCCTTCCTAAGCAGGCCCAAACGATGGTCAGCTGTTTCGGAATCGTTGTCGATGAAATCCCTGATCAACCTCCTCGCCATAGCTACGTCTAAAGGGGTATCGATAAATACGGAGAGATCGATCAGCTCTTTGAATCGCGAGTGATCACGGCCAAAAGGATAATCAAGAATGATGTAGTCGACCTGATGATCGGAAACCGCTTTTAGAACCTCTTCTTGCATCCCGGGGCAGTCAAACTCTTCCAGATCACCTCCTCTTTTCCACCATTCAAAAAAATCAGCTGGATACGTATTGGTTGAGTCAAACTCATCAAAATGGAAAGCCACCGCGTTGTTGAAGGCGGAGGCGACTAATTTCGCAATTGTCGTCTTTCCCCCGCCGGAAATGGCATTGATCGCGACCACAAATGGTTTCTTCATTTTAAAGTGTGGAGAAAAGAAACGAGAGCATGATGACGAAGGTCCTATGACGGGAGAAAAAGTACCATCATGGCTCACCAAGCCAATGTTAACTGGGTCCAGGCTCAGCCCGCTTGGCTCCTCAGGTAGGACTCGAACCTACGACCAAGTGGTTAACAGCCACTCGCTCTACCACTGAGCTACTGAGGATTTTCGCAAAGCGGAAAGGGGAGTAAATCAAATCCGCGGCGGAGTTCAACCCTTTTCTTGGGCGGAAATGAAGCTCAACCTCAAATAAGGCGGCTTTCCCGAGGCTAATGGTGACGTTTTGATCCTCCGCCCGTGGCGACTCCAGCGCCGAACGGACCGGTTATTTTCCACCGCGAGACCGCTAGCACTTGACCCCGGCTTGTGACCCGGCACGCTGGCTCCATGTCCGAACGCTTTCCCCGCCTTTACCTGGCTCGCCATGGAGAAACCGAATGGTCGATGACGGGCCAGCACACCGGTTTGACCGACATCCCGTTGACCGAGCGCGGCGAGCGGAACGCGGTCAGCTTGGGTGAGCGGCTTGGCGGCATCCAGTTCGAGCGTGTGCTGACCAGTCCCCTCGCCCGAGCCAAGCGCACCTGTGAACTCGCTGGTTACCTGGCCAATGCCGAAACCTGCGACGATGCCGTGGAGTGGAACTACGGTGCGTACGAAGGTCGGCGGACTAAAGACATTCGCGCCGAGGAACGTCCCGGTTGGTACCTCTTCCGCGATGGCTGCCCGGACGGCGAGATGCCGGAAGAAGTCGGCGAACGCGCCGACCGGATCATCGCCAAAGTCCGTGAGGTGGATGGCGACGTCATCCTCTTTTCCCATGGCCACTTCCTCCGCGTGCTCGCCGCCCGCTGGATGGACCTCCCAGCCCACGAAGCCCGTCGCCTCCTCCTCACCACCGCTTCGCTCAGCGTGATGAGCTACGAGCACGGCCTCAACCAACCCGCCGTCCTTCTCTGGAACGACGACCGACACGTGACGGCCTGACGTCCGCAAAGTTCAAAAGGCAAAGGTCAAAACTCAAAGGGCTTTGGCCCGATTCTTTGCGTTTTGAACATTTGAGTTTTGGTTTTTTCCGCGCTTGCCGCTGGCAACCAGGATCGCGATGATGGTGAGATGTTGTGTCGGCTCGCACAAAGTCTCGCCTCCCGTTGGCGAAAGTTTTGCTACGCCAGCCAGGGACTACAGTTTGAGGGGGCCGCCTGGCTCCGGGCAGTGGACATCCCTCGCTTCCCGGAACGCATCCGCCTTGGCCACGGTGTGGCGCTGGATCGCGGTGTCACCTTATTGGTGAGCGAACACCGCGATGCCGCCCCCCCCCAGCACCCTCCCGTTATTTCCCTCGGTGAGCGTTGTTACCTCAATCGCCAAACCATCCTGGACGCCTGCGACTCGCTCACCATTGGAGCGGGCACCATGATCGGACCGTTTTGTTACCTGACCGATCACGACCACGTGCGAGACGAGCAAGGGAGCCTGACCTCCGGCTCGCTCAAAAGTGCGCCGGTTCGCATCGGTAAAGACTGCTGGCTGGGCGCTCATGTCACCGTCCTCAAAGGCGTGACGATCGGCGACGGTGCGATCGTGGGAGCCGGCGCTGTGGTGACAAAGGACGTACCCGCTGGTTCCACTGTGGTGGGGAATCCGGCCAAGGAAGTCACCCCTTCATCTACTTAAAGGGAAAACCCGCGAGAAACTTCCAGCGTCCCAAGCGCCGATGCCAGCCAAAGGTGGCCCGATAAAGGGACCAAGCCGTCTCGCGGTCTGACTTGTCTCCTTGCGTGAGCCGCAGCATGGCTGGTCGTAAGGTCCGAGTCAGTAGATGCCAGCGAGTAGCCTGCCAGCCCTCACCTCCAGGATAGCACCCCGCTCTCTCTTGGTCCACGAGCAGGCGGGAGCCTTTCCTCAGTTCCTCCGTATTGCCGGTCAGGCTCGGGCCTGACGCCACCCGGTAGCCGTAGAGCGCAGGTTGGCGGACCAAGACGAAACCCGGCTCCATCCCTAAGCGCAGCCAGAAGTCGATGTCCTCGGCCACCCGCACCTTTTCAGCAAAGCCTCCGACTTCCAGGGCAGCCTCTCGCTTCACCGCAACGCCGCCCGGCCCGACCATGAAGTCTTCAAACGCCGCCGCGTAATAATGCTCGAAAGCTTGAGCAGAAAATTCCGCCGGTGCCTGTTGCGGAAGCGATTGCGAATCACGAAATTCGATCCACCCCCCGCTGATGAAGGAAACCTCCGGGTGTAGCTCGTGGGCTTGCTCCAACATCGCCCGGGTCCAGGGCAACCAGAGGTCGTCGCTGTCGAGAAACGCCACGTACGCGTTCTTCGCTTCGCGAATGCCGGAGTTGCGGGCCACACCGGGACCGGCGTTGGCTTGGCGGAGCAGGCGGACTCGAGAATCCTCCAACGGAAGATACGGCGAGGGATCTTCCCGCGAGCCATCGTCCACCACGATCACCTCGTCGCCCGGCAAAAGCTGATTGCGCACCGAAGCCAGCGCGGCCGGAAGCGCCTCAAAGCGGTTGTAAACCGGAATGATGACGGAGAGGTTCATGGTCGAGAGAACCTCCCCCCGGGCTGCCAGCCTGAGGAGCTCGCAAGAAACAGTCTTGTCTGGCACCACATTTGCCCCCATGTTTATCGCAAATCATAAACCTTTGCCATGACTGAAGATAACAACAGCATCCCTCCCAACAGCGAGAAACTGATCGAGAACTTCAAACACGTCGTCCGTGACGCGCAGGAAGTGCTCCGCACCACCGCCTCCAACGTGGGCGAAAAAGCCACGGCTGCCCGCAGCCAACTCGAAGAGAGCCTGAAGGAAGCGAAGAACCGCTTGGCCGTGGCCGAAGCCGTCATCGTCGACCGGACCAAGGAATACGCCGAAGCGACCGACACCTTTGTTCGTGACCAGCCCTACAAAGCGATCGGCATTGCCGCCGGCGTCGGCCTGCTCTTGGGCCTACTCTGTGCCCCCCGCTCCCGCCGAGACTAATCTGCGCCCCGAAAGACCTCGCCCGTGAGTGACTCCTCCGAAGCCAAGCCGCCCGAGCCCGAACCTAAAGCCTCGGGTCGGCAATCCCCCATGGATGCGGCCAAGGAGCTGACCTCCGGCGTCCTGGGCACGGTGCAAACCCGTCTCGAGCTGCTCTCGAACGAGTTGGCCGAAGAACGCGCGCGTATCGAGAAGATGATCCTCTATGGGGTTGTCTTTCTTGGCACGGGGATCATTACCATGGTCCTCCTCACCTTTTCTCCTCTGGTATTTATCCAAGATCCTCTCGCCCAAGATATCGCCTTCGGTTTTATCTTTTGCCTCTACTTTGTCTCGGCCTGTGTCAGTGGTTTCCTCCTGCGCAAAAACATCAAGGATCGCGGCAAGCCCTTCCAACACACCATCGAAGAGCTCAAGAAAGACCGTGACCGCCTGGGCAAGTTTGTTAAACGCGGCTAATTCCCCATGAACTTTAACTGGGAAGACCGGAAAGATTTAGACGACATTCTCGCCCACCGCGAGAAGCTGATCGCCCAGTCTGCCCAAGACCGCGAAATGATTGCTCGCGGGGCCAAAGGGTTAGAAAAACCTATCACCTACGCCGTACAAGGCTACCGAGCGGCCAGTTTTATCCGACACAATCCCGTTCTGGTCGGCCTAGGCACCGCCGTCTTTGGGCGCTTCCTCTCGGACAATGTGCTTACGCTGTTCGGGAAAAAAAGAAAGCGCCGGAAGAAACGGACGCTTTGGGGCAACCTGCAATTTTGGGGCGGTCGAATCGCGGCCACCGCCACCTTTACCCAGCAGCTGTTGCGGTACTGGTCAAAGAACCGCCGCCCAACCCCGGCACCCACTCCGGAAAGCAACTAGGCGTCATCAAGGTTTGGTAGGGCGGGCAGTCCCTTGCCCGCCAGATTTTCCCGTCCTCTTGACGCGGCTGGCAAGGGAGACCTAGCAGTCGGCAAACCCGCCTTACCAAATGCAAGCTACTAGCTAGCCAATTACCGCAAATCTGTTAAATACTATCTGTTTTCCCATGAAAAAGAAATCCACCTCGCCTGTGAAGAAGCGCCCCGTCTGGGTCGTTAAGATCGGCAGTGGCCTCCTCACCGGCACCAACGGCCAATTGGACGCGGCCAGCGTGCAGCGCCTCGTGGCCGAAGTTCTCGCCGTCCGCGATTGCCCGAAATGCGGCGGCGTAGACATTGTCCTGGTCAGTTCAGGGGCGGTGGCCAGTGGCATGCGGGTGCTCGGTCGACGCTCTCGCCCGAAAGTGATGGATGAACTTCAAGCCTGCGCCGCCATCGGTCAACCCATGCTCATCGCCACGTACGAGGACGCCTTCCGCCAACACAACGTCCATGTGGCTCAGCTCCTTCTGACGTACTTTGACTTGGACAGCCGCAGCCTGTACGCCAACGCCCGGCGCACCTTGGAGCGTCTGCTCAAGCTCGGGAACGTCGTCCCGGTCATCAACGAGAACGACACGGTGAGCTACGAAGAAATCAAATTTGGCGACAACGACCAGCTCTCCGCCCACGTGGCCGCGATGATTGGGGCCGATCGCCTCATCATCCTTTCCAACGTCCCCGGCCTGATGCGCGACCAGGGCGCCGGCAAGGTCATCCCCCGAGTCAAAAAAATCGACGCCCGTATCGAAAAACTGGCCGGCGGTACCACCAGCCAGCAGTCGGTTGGCGGGATGATCTCCAAAATCAAGGCCGCCAAGATTGCTGGCGCAGCTGGCGTCCCCACCCACATAGCCGACGGCAACCGCGACGGCGTGCTGGCCCGCATTTGCCAAGGCAAGCAAGTCGGGACATTGTTTGAAGCCCCTTTGTCATGAATCTCTCCTCTGAAATCGAAGCCCTTTGCCAACGCGCTCGCAGTGCCAGCCGCGAGCTCGCCGCACATGACGGCCTCGCGATCAACCGCGCCCTTGAGGCGATGGCCAAGCTCCTGGAAGAGCGCAAAGCAGACATCCAGGCTGCCAACGCTAAAGATCTGGCAGCCGCTGAAGCCAATGGCTTGAGCGGGGCCAAGCTCCAACGCTTGCGTCTGGACGACAAAGTCTTTGGCCAGATGGTGGACGGTATCCGCCAAGTGATTGAGCTGCCCTACCCGGTCGGCGAAGTGATGCGGGAATGGTCCCGCCCCAACGGATTGCGGATGCGCAAACTCCGCGTGCCCATCGGCGTCATCGGCATCATTTACGAATCCCGCCCAAACGTGACCGTCGATGCTTCCGTGCTCTGCCTCAAGACCAACAACACGGTGGTGTTGCGCGGCGGAAGTGAAGCCTTTCACTCCAACCAAGCGCTGTGCGAAACGCTCCGGGCTGGCGCGGTGGAAGGTGGCTTACCGGAAGACGCGGTGCAGCTACTCCCCACCACGGACCGCGCCGCCATCACGGCGCTCTGCCACCAAGACAAGTACCTGGACTTGATCATCCCGCGTGGCGGCGAGGGCCTGATTCGCACCGTTTCGGCCGAGGCCCGCATGCCCGTGCTCAAGCACTACGACGGCATCTGCCACCTCTACGTGCACCGCGAAGCCGACCCCGCCATGGCGGAGAAAATTGTGCTCAACGCCAAATGCCAGAAGCCCAGCGTCTGTAACGCGGCGGAGACTTTACTCGTCGACCATGCCGCAGCGGCCACGCTGCTGCCCCAGTTGGGCAAGGCTTTGACGGAAGCGGGCGTTGAACTTCGCGGCGACGCCGAAGCGGTGAGCCTCCTCCAACAAGCCGGGATTGCGGTGAAGGAGGCGACCGAGGAAGACTGGGGCACGGAGTACCTCGACCTCACGATCTCAGTCAAAGTGGTCCAAGGCATGGACGCCGCAATCGGCCACATCCACCAGTACGGCTCTGGCCACACCGATGTCATCATCACCCAAAACCCGGCCGTGGCGGAAGAATTCCTCCATCGGGTGGACTCCGCCGCCGTCGTCTGGAACGCCAGCAGCCGCTTCCACGATGGCTTTGAGTTCGGCTTCGGTGCGGAAATCGGCATTAGCACGGACAAGCTACATGCGCGCGGCCCGATGGGGCTGGAGGAACTGACCAGCTACAAATACCTCGTCACCGGCCAGGGGCAGGCGCGGGAATAAACCACCGTTACGCTGCCTCCTGTTGCCATGAGTTCCCTGCCCGCCAGCGCCGGGGGGGGGGGGGGGGGGGGCGGGGGGGGGCGGGGGGGGGGGGGGGGGG
>CAWUJC010000035.1:0-10413 GCA_963922355.1 uncultured bacterium
CCTTGGCCATGGCGCGCTCAATGGCTTGAGCGTTTTGCTCCAGCCCAGCCTTACGGAGGGCAGCGGCCACGTGGGCGAGTGAGCGCTCGTCGTCGCTGGTCGGGGCGGGGGATTTCGGCTTGGTATCGAAGTGGATCGCTTTGCTGTGAATCATGATCATTTGTCTCCAGAGTTTTTACGTTTTTTATTGGAAAAACATAAAATGTCAACTCTTTCCCTGGGCACGAGACGCTTTTGGCTTGCCTCACGGGCGGGAGAACGGACCATGCGGCCATGGCTAATTCCGCCCGTACTGCCCGCACTGTCCATGCCGCCTTGGTTCAAACCGCCGTCACGCAAGATGCCAACGCCGTCCCGTTGGAGCAGATCAAGCGGGAATTGGTCGAGCAGCACGTGGGCTTGATTGAACAGGCCGCCCAGCAGGGCGCGCAGATCGTCTGCCTGCAAGAGTTGTTCAACACGCCTTACTTCGGGGCGGAGCAGGACATGCGCTGGTACGACATGGCCGAGCCAGTTCCGGACGGCCCGACCATCAACCTAATGCTCGAAACGGCCAAGCGCTTGGGCGTGGTGCTCATTGCCCCGATCTACGAAGAGGAACACACCGGCGTCTACTACAACACGGCAGCGATCATCGATGCCGACGGCACTTTCCTCGGCAAGTATCGCAAGACGCACATCACGCATTGCGAACCTGGCTTCTGGGAAAAATTTTACTTTCGGCCCGGCAACCTCGGCTTTCCGGTCTTTGAGACCGCCGTGGGCAAGGTGGGCGTCTACATTTGCTACGACCGCCACTTCCCCGAGCCGGCTCGCTGCTTGGGGCTGAACGGTGCCGAACTGGTCTTCAACCCTTCGGCCACCGTGGCCGGGCTGAGCGAGAACCTGTGGAAGCTGGAGCAACCCGCCGCCGCCGCCGCCAACCAGTATTACGTCGGGGCGATTAACCGTGTGGGCTACGAGAAGCCCTGGGAGATCGGCGAGTTCTACGGCTCGAGCTACTTCGCCGATCCCGAAGGCGGGATTATCGCCCAAGCTTCGCGCGACCAGACCGAAGTCTTGGTGGCCGAGTTGAATCTAGACCGCATTCGCGAGGTTCGGCACAAGTGGCAGTTCTACCGCGACCGCCGCCCCGAGAGCTACGACGAGATTGTCTTGCCGTAGGTTCTGACCGCTTCGCGCATGGCGTGCGGCGGTGAGTTTAATTTTACTCCTTTTCTAGTAATTACCTTGCTTTGCGGAGATACGGGTGTTAAACCCTTATCCATAAGACAGTAGCGGAGTTGTTTACGGCGTAGCCGCTTCCTGTCTGGAGACACCCCTTTCTACGCCTCCCGAGCAGACGCATGCCTTGCCGGCGCTTCATTCTAGCCAGTATTCTTGGGCTTGGCCTAAGCGCTACCTCTGTGTCTGCGGGGTGGATTGAAGAAAAAGTGCCGGAAGAGAAGCCGGTCTCGCCGCGTCACGTAGTTGTCTTTATCCCGGGTTATGAGGCGTGTGCCTTGGTCGATCCGGCAGACGGCACCCGACCGGAGCGCGTTGTCTGGGGCGGGAACGAGCCCGTGGCTGACTTCGCCGCCCTTCACATCAAGAATCACCTGGAACCCCGGGCCCAGCTTTCCCTCGCCGGGCGCGATTTGGGCGCCGGCTTGGTGTATGCACTCACCCACGCCCAGGCGGGGATTCCAGCTTTCCAGCCGCTTTCGGAGGATCACAACTTCTTCGTCTTTGCCTACGATTGGCGGCAGGGCATTCGCGAGACCCTGGCCCCGCAATTGGAAGCTTACTTGGCGGCGATCCGGCAAGACAAGGCGGCGCGGATGGCGGTGCCGGAGAAGAGCATTCGCTTCGTCCTGGTGGCGCACGGCGCGGGCGGGTTGATTGCTCGTACGCTGGTTAGCACCAACCCGCGCTTCGCCGACACGATTGAAGGCCTCTACTTGGTGGGGACGCCCAATCTCGGCACCGCGCACGCACTCAAGGCACTTTTGATCGGCACGGGCCGCGTTGGCGCGAATGGCCAAGCGGGGTGGGGAGGCTTGACCAGTCAACTTGGCGAAGACGACGCGCGGGTGAACGGAACGCGGATTGTCGCGATGGGCTTGCCCGCGCTCTACCACCTACTCCCCATGCGTCATCCAGACTGGGTGCGCGACACCACCCGCGAGCGTGAGCCGACGGTGCGCGTGGCTGGGCAGGATATGCTTACGATTGGCACCTGGGCAGATTTTTGGCCGAGCGGGCACGAAGAAAGCATGTTTATGATTCAGCACCGCTTGATTAGCCACCTCAACCGGCCGGACGAAGGCCAGCCGGAGCGTTGGATGCACCACCAGGATTTGGAAATGAACCGCCTGCAGGTCCTCCTCGCCTCGATCCGCGAATGGCGCTTAGCTTTGGGCACCCTGAATTACACCTCCCGGCTGCTCCAGCGGGCAGGTGAACCGTCTCGCCTCAAGTTGGTCGCGGCCCGTGGGATCAAGACGCCGACCGGGGTGGTGTCCGAAGGCGTGCACGATCAGGTCAAGGCCAAGCTGATGTACGGTGCCTTTGCCGATGGTGACGGAGTGGTGACGCTCACCTCCGCGGTGGAAGATGTTCGTGATCCCAGCCAGATCATCGTCCTGGAGAAAACCCGCCACGACGCAGCGCTTTCGCATCCCCGTTTTCTCACTACCTTGTTGCAGGATTTGGTCACGCTCCAGCAGCGTGAATCTGCGCCGCGACAAGAGATGGCGCTGAGCGCTCGTTAGATCTCCATTTGCGTTTTTGCGCGAACCGGGCACATTGGTGGGTCCATGTCCGAACCAGACATCCAGTCCAGTGACCTTCCCGTGGTCAGCGAGGAGCCCTCCACCGAGCGAGCGGCCTTCTTGCACTATCCCGTCTCGACGATGAGCCCGCGGATCGTGCCGACGGATCTCACCACCTTTAAGACCCATGGGGTCTCCCGGGTGCAGAAAGACGCGGCGCAGCGCCTCGTCCAATTGCGGGAGGAGTACATGCGGGTGGTGGACGAATTCAACTGGAACAAGCTCGTCTACGAAGCCAACTTTGGTTACGAGCCAGTGGTCGGCGAGGTCTACCATCTCTACCGCGATACGGAGAAAGGTGGGGCAGCTTTGCATCTCTCGATGATTGCGCCAGGCGAGTGGGATAAACCGTTCATCGCGTCGCTTCGGCTCAACTTCGGCGGACAGTGGGAGCTGGTGGAGGCTTCGCCGGAGTTCGACCTCAACCGCCACATCGCCTTACTTGAAGCCGAAGCTCAGCAGAAAGCCTTGGAATAGGCGAAAGCGAAGGGTTTCATGCTGGTGAAGACGTTTTCCAGTTTCCTTCCGGCCAAAAGCCGCTTAAGTGGTAAGCGATGAAAGCTCTGCGTAACGTTGGGATCGCCCTGGTGGTGATCGTCCTTCTGGTTGGTGGGTTCCTCGCCTGGTGGTTCATGATGCGGGCTTCCGCGCCCCCGGCGGCTGCCATTGTGCCGAGCAGTACCTTGCTTTTTGCCCACATCCCCAACGGAACTGCTCTCGGCGTGAGCTACCAAAGCTCCAAGCTGAAGAAGATTCTGGAGTCGGACGAAATCGCGGCGCTGAGTGGCCTTTTCTGGGCGCAGGTGATGAAGGACATGGACGAGGTGGATCAGCAAAAGCTGCTCAAGCTCCAAGACTCACTCGAGACCTTTGCCTACAACTTTAGCGGAGAGTCCTTCGTAGCCGTGGTGGATGTCTCCAACGATCCGGACAACGCGATGCCCATCGGCATCATGCTCGGGTTCAACCCGCTGCAAGGTTCTATGCATTTCGACTCCGTTGTGGCGGAAGTGAAAACCATCGCTTTGGAAAGCAATGATGCCGGCGAGCCGGCTCCGACAGTTGGCCAGGGCAGTTATGGTGGCGTGGACTATGAGTATCTGGAATTTGGCGAAGGTGCTCGCATGTATGTAGCCAAAGCCAACGGCTGGATTCTGACCGCGCCTCGGGAGGATCTGTTGCACAACGCCATCGACCGCGCCCTTGGGAAGGAGAAAGCGGCCAGCTTGCTGGACAGCTCGGACTATAAGGCGATGATGGAGCGCTTCACCAGCCCGCCGCAGTTGGTGACCTACATCAACATGCCGGAGGTGGTGAAAGCGGCCTACGGGTTGCTCGACTCCGCTCTGAAGGTGGCGGGCGAAACCGAGGTTGATCTCGGACCGGCCAAGTCGATGATGGATATGTATAAGAATATCCGGGGCCTCGCTTTCGGCAGCACTTTCGAGAGTAACGGCATGTTGCGTGACGAGTGGCTTTCCGAATTGGGGCCCGAACTCATCCAGGACATGGGTGGCATGCTTGAGCCCTGTGCTTATGAGACGCTCAAGTTTACCGACAAGAGCACGATCTTCTACAGCGCGGGTTCGCTCGATGCCGAAGCTTACTACGCCTATCTCGAGAAGATTTATCGTCAGTCCCCCGAGACGAAGAGCCTCATCCAAGAGCTGTCGAATTATGTGCAGGAAGATTTTGGTCTGAACCTGCAGGACAACATCATTGCGCCGTTGGGCAAAGAATTTGCGATTCTCAGCGCTTGGCCAGAGAGTCAAACAATTCCGAGCTTCGGCTTTATGGTCACGATCGGGAATCGGGAGCCCTTCAGCCAGTTCTATGAACGCATCATCGGAAAGCTGGAGGAACTCACGGTGCTGGAAGACGGCGTGCCGCGCAAACCTGGTCAGTTGGTCCGCTCCAAGGTAGGCAATTACGAGATGCGGACTTATCGCCTGACGGGGATGGAAATGGTTTCACCAACCTTTGTGCTAGGCGACAACTTGTTTGCCGTCTTCTTGACCCAGCAGGGAGCCGCCGCGACGTTGAGCAGCCCTCCCGGGAACAACTTCACCACGCAGCCGTTCTGGCAAGATCTGGGCCTCAACTACGAAGGCACGGTGCAGATGTCCTTCCTGAATTTGGAAGACGTCGTCAAGCGTTCCTACGGCATGGCCGCCCCATGGCTGCAAATGCTCGTGGCAATGGACCCGGACTTATCCCAGCAGATGGGCAGCTTCCAGTTCCCGAGTGAACTCTCGTTTGCCGATTCTCTCAATACCTGGGGCCACGTCACCATCAACAAGAAGCCGTTCTACGATCAGGTTTCGGTTTCTGCGATGGGCTCGCCGATGGTACTCGCGCCGGTGATAGGCTACCTCGCGGTGGAGAGCGCGAAAGACCAGATGGTTTCCCACTCCGAGCAGCAGGAAGCCATGGCCCGCCAACTCGCCGCCAAGAAGGCAGCGGAGGAAGCTGCCGCGGCCGCGGCGGCGGCCAAGCCGGACCCCACCTCAGCGACGGCGGTCCGTGATGAGCTCAACGAGCTGCGCATCGTCATCAAAGCCTGGGCCAAACAGAACAACGTCCCGGAAGGTGCCACGGTGGAATGGGGGTCGCTGCAGAGCCTGATGGTCCCTGGCAGCCGCTTGGCCGAAAGCGGCGGCAAGGATGCCCTGGGGAATCGCTTTAAGTTAGGCCGCGTGGGTGAAGTCCCGGCCGATGTCTCATGGGAAACCAAGAAAGAATTCCCGGATGAGCCGGCCAGCTTCTGGAAAGAGCCAGCTCCGGCTGAAGCCCCGGCCGAGAATTAACGTCTAGAACTTATGCAGGCGAAGCGATTTCGCCACTCTGTCCATGCAACTCTTCCCTTTTCTGCCCACGCGTTGGATGGCCGGTCTGGCGGCGTCGGCGCTGATGGCCTTGGGGGGAGGAGTCTCGCTCCACGCAGAGAGCGCCCCGGTTTCTCAGGGTAAGTTGCTGAGTGAGAACTGGACGATCATCAACCTGCAAGGCAAACGCGTTGGGTTCTCCAGCTCCACCGTTAAAGAGCGGGACACTCCGGACGGTAAGCAGTACATCACGGAATTCTACGAGGAGTTAGCGCTCAAACGCATGGGGCTGACGCTGAAGATGATCAACAAAAGCACGATCACCGAGGACAGCGAGGGCGGAATCGTGAACTTCGAGTCGGTCAACAGCGGCTCAGGTACCAACAAAAAAGTCCGCGGCTACCGGGTGGGTGACGAGTTGGTGGTCTTGAGCGGCAAACTTAAGCAAACCTATCCTTTTCCTCAAGATGCCATCGGGCCGCACGCGGCGGAACAAGTACTCAAGACCATGCCGCTTCAGCCCGGCGCGAAAAAGAGCATCAGCACCTTCATACCAGACACACCGTCGCAGGCCGTGATTGAGGCCTTTGAAGTGGAGAAAAAGACGGAGGTGATGGTCGATGGCACATCACGCCAACTCTGGGAGCTTGAGACTGTCGTCAGCATTTTACCCGGCATGAAAGGGAAGCTGTACTTGGACGACGAGTACCAGGTGCAACTGATGCAGCTGCCCATTCCGGCGATTGGGACGCTGGAGATGGTGACGACCACGCGCGAGAAAGCGATGGCCAAGCTGGAGGCGGCCGAGGTGTTTGCCAATACGCTCGTCCAGCCCAACCGCCCCCTGCCGAATTATCAAAAGCTCAAGCGCGCCCGGTTCAAACTACGGACCGACCCGCCGAACAAAGACCTGCCGCTCTACGACGGCGGCAACCAGCGCATTGTTGAGCGGATGAGCGATGGCTCTGTTGTGCTGGAAACAGTCCGACCCGACCTCAAGCCGAAGGACGCGAGCTACAACTTACCCGCCAACAAAACGCCGGAGCTGGCTCCTTATTTGAATGAGTCCACCTACGTTGAGATCACGCCGGGTATCAAAAAGTTGGCCGAGAAGGCGATCGGCAACGAAAAGAATCCGGTGAAGGCGGCGGAGAAAATCAGTCGCTTTGTGCGGGGCTACATCAAGCGGAAGAACCTCGGCGTGGGCTTTGCTTCGGCGGCGGAAACGGCCGCCAGTCGCCAAGGCGATTGCACCGAACACGCCGTGCTTTGCGCTGCGCTGGGTCGAGCCGTCGGCATGCCGACTCGTGTGGTGAGTGGCTTTGGTTACCTCCCGATGGACTATGCTGGAAGCGGCGATCCGAGCCGCGGAACCTTCGGTTTCCACATGTGGGCAGAAGCTTACATCGCGCCGGATAAATGGGCGCCGATGGATGCCGCTTTGGGCGAATACACGGTCTGTCATCTTGCGATCGACAAGTCGCCGCTGGACGAAGCCAACCCGTTCGTGGAGCTGAGCATCCCGATTTTTGAGCTGCTCAATGGCCTCCAGATCGACGTGTTGGAAACCGAGTAAGCGTTAGGGCGTGTTCACACGAAGTCACAAATCGCTAAAAACCGGCTTTTTGGTCAGAAAAAGCCTTCTTCCATTCAACGAATGGATTCATTCGCCTCATCTCATCAGGCCTTTTCTGTCTCAAAAATCCACCTTTTCCCTTCATTTTACTTCGCGTGAACACGCCCTAGAAAAACTTCTTGGCGCGGCCCAGCACGTCATCCCGAAATTGATCCAAGAGGCGGGAGAGAAACTCCTCCATCGTCAGATCCGGTTGTTGGATTAGCGGCGTGAGGTCCAGGGCGAAGGTCAGCCCGGTTTCTTGATCCACGGAATGGCTGTCGTAAAACGTAGCATGAGCCAAGCGGCGCCCCATCACCGCCAAGTCGTAGCGTTTGCCGCCGGAGATTTGGGAATCAAACACACCGTTGAGCGCGGCTTGCAGGTTGGTCTTTTCACTCACCGGCAGGGCGACCTTGATTTCGTCCGGCAGCCAGTCGAGGTCGCGCCAGATTTCGCATCCGTAGACACGCGTCGGGCGAGCGTTTTCCGGTAGCTTACGCAAAGCGGCCAAAGACTTTTGCAACACGGCGATGTGGGTGTCGTGCTTATCGGCGGGATTGTGCAGGTAGACCGTTTCCGGCTGGGCGAGTTGCAGAATGGCGAGAAGGTCATCGACGGGTTTCTCGTTGGTGCTGTCCTTGACGTCTGAACTCGGGTAGTCGAGCTGCAGCATGGCACCGTACTCGCCGATCATCGCGGCCTTGCGTTGCTCCTGGCGGCGGACCTCGATCATCTCTTCATTCGTAAAACGTTCGTACACGCCAGCCCGCGCACTCCCTGCGCCGTTGGTTACGGTGACGCCGGCAAACCATTCCTCGGGCTGGGCGAAGCAGGCCGAGATGCCATGAAAGGCGAAGAACTCCAGATCGTCCTGATGGGCGCCGATGGCTAGCTTGGTCGTACGGGCGAGAGCGGCGTCGACCGCTGTGCCGTCCGGGATGTAGACATCAGCCTGAGGTTGGTGGAGCGAGAGCATAAGCCTGATCTATAGCGGAGTGGGAAGGTTTAGGCCAGCGCGGGCAGGCTGGCAGCCGCGATGGATTGGCCGTGGCGTTTGAACTTCTCGTCTGGCGTGATGAAGTCGAGGCGTTCGGCCAACTCTGGGAATTCATCGCGCAGGACTTCCTTCGCGACATCGAGAATCAGGTCACCGCCTGGGCCGCTGAGGACTCGGCCTAAGACCAGGACGTGGCGGAAATCATAGTGCTGGGCAAAGAGCGGTAGCGTGTAGCCAAGATAGACGCCGTAGCTCCGGTAGATCGATTCAGCCCGTGTATCACCTGCTGCCATGGCGGCTTGGACCTCCACAAGTTGTTGCGGCAGCGGAAGGTCGCCGAAGTCAAAACCGGCGGCTGGAGCCAGTTGTTGCAGGGCTTGCTGGGAGAAGTAGCGGACGCCCGTACCGGCGTCGCCCGACCACTCATCGACGTGCCCACCTTCTTGGACGTTGCGGTAGTCGACCGGGACGAAGGCCAGCTCATTCAGCCAGGGCATGAGGTGGCCCTGAGGCGAGACGTACCCGGCGGCCAGGCTGGTGCCAAAGGCCAAGCCCAGGACGCCGCCCTGTCGCTGTTCACCAAGCATCTGGGCGGCGGCCAGGGCGGTGACGTCGCCGTCGTTTACCACCGTGAGCGGGACGTTCCACTCGGCGGCGATGCGCTTAAAGAGGGGGCGCACTTGGTCTGCAAAGAGTTCTTCTGGTACGCCGCGGAAGAGGGAGGCGACGCGGGGCTCGTCTTCCACATACACGCCGGCGGCGCTGCCGCCGATGGCGTCGACTTGGGGGAGGTGCTGGGCTGCCCGGCGCAGTGATTCCATCACGCCGTCGTAGTGGTAGTTCGGGTTGCTTTCAAAGTACGGATCCCACTTGATCTCTTCGGAGAAAACAACCTTGCCGTCTTGCACCGCTGCCGCCTTGCGGTCACTGCCGCCCAGGTCAAAGCCCACGCGGCAACCGTCCAGGTACCCCCCCGCCGCCATGGCCTTAGTGTTTTCAGCCGGTAGTTCAGCTTCTGAGCAGCCGATGATCTCAAAAGGCTCGAGGTAGATTTTTTTGCCCAGAAATTCAGCGTCAAATTCTCGGGTGCCGCCGGTAGCGTAGGTGGCTTGGAGTTGGGCAACGAGGGAGGCGGGGGCCGTCAGGTAAATCCGGCTACCGCCTTGGGCCCAGAGGAGAAATTTTAGCAGGCGTTCAACAAAGGCGAAGTTGAGGGCGAGAAAGGGTTCTTCGTGAGGAAGGAGTCGAGTGCGGTGGTGGCGGGTTTCGCCGTTGGGCTGTTGGAGGGCAACGGTGAGCGCGGTACTCTGGGTATTTTGCTCGACCAGCTTTCCGTAGGCTTGCTGCCAAAGAATGGGGGCGAGGAAGTCGGGATCAAGCGGCGGGCGGTGCCGCGGTTGAAGCTGTTGCGCAGCGATGAGGTCGGCGGGTGTCATGCGGATGTCGGGGGGCTGGTTTGCCAGCGATGGAAGGTCTCGATCGCTTCGTACTCAGCCATGCCGAGAGCGTCGTAGGCGTCGGCGGTTTGACGGTTAAGGGTATCGGCTTGTTGCCAAGCTTCGGCCCCGGTGTTGGAGCCCGGGCTTTGGCTGCGCTGGCTTTGGTGTTGATAGACGGCTTGCAGCTTGTTGCTCATTTCGTCTGGGCTGAGCGGCACGGCCATGTCGATTTCGTGCAGGGGCCAGGTCCGGTCGCCGCCCCGGTAGAGCCAGACATAGCAGTCGCTCCACCAAGCTTCGTGGCTAATTTGCGCAACGGCCTGCTCAAAGGCGGCGAAGCCCACGGCGGCAACCGAGTTGGGGTCGGACCGGCTGCCGGTCGTGTAAATTTGGTGGGGTTGGATTTGGCGGAGCAGGTCGGTGACTTGCGCAACGTCTTCCTTGGCCAATTGAAACTGCCGGTAGCGCCCCTTCTCGTAGAACGGCAGGTCGAGGAAAAGCAGGCGGTTGATCTCAAGGCCGAGGGTTTCCGCCGCGCTGCGGGATTCGCCTCGGCGGAGCAAGCCCTTGAGGCGGCGGATGTCTGCGGTGTCGGCCTCAAAGCGCCCTTTCGCGTTGAGTTGCTGGCGGACGGTCCGCGCCAGTTCGACCGCGCTCTCTTCGTCCCCCGGGCAGCTCATTTCCAAGACGAGATCGGTCGCCAGTCGGGCCATGCGGTCGG
>CAWUJC010000036.1:0-10356 GCA_963922355.1 uncultured bacterium
TTCCATCCCTCGGGGACATTGCCTTCGATGTTTTGCTTTCCTCCAGGCCCAAACTGAAAGGGCTCAAAGTTGCCTTCAAAGTCGTCGGAGTAATCGGGTTCTCCGTAGAGTTGGCGATTGCGATCGCCCTCATCGGCTTGCATGGGCTCCCCAGCCAAGGTGAGAGAAATGGCGACTAAAGAGGCGATAGCTAGGAAGCGGCACCATATCGTCAAGCCAAAGCAGGTGGAGGACGGCAAGAGTGATGAAAAGGAGGCAAGAGGTTGTGACTTCATGGAAGACTCACCATAGGGGCGACGGGATGAGGATACGAAATCAAGCTCTTGCATCGATGCATAACCCTCGCTTTGCACCCACCACTTAATTCGTATTACTAGTATATATGCTTTTGCGCACCATTCCTCCTCGTTTCTCTTCTGCACAAAAACCTTGTCTAGCCTTCACGTTGGTCGAGCTTCTGGTGGTTATTGCGATTCTAGCTGTCTTGATTGCCCTCGCCTTTCCGGCGCTTAGTCAGGCCATAAACTCCAGTCAAAAAGCGGCCAATAAAAGTAATCTGCACCAACTGACTTCGGCCATTCTCAGTCATGCTTCCGAGAACGGAAACAACCTGGTGGCTAGTGTGCCGGGAGGCCCAGGGGGAGTGACCTGGAGTCAAAGCACCATGTCGGAGTACCTGTTTGGCAAAAGTGTAGAGTACGCCATGCTGGACGATATTTTTCTCAGTCCGGGCGCGGTGGATAATCAAGATATCGTCTTCGGCGGACAACCGGACAAAAAGTGTTGGGGATACGGTCGCAACGCTCATCTCGGCATGAGCGAGGTCTATGAACAAACGACGACCGAAGCAACTCCCCTGGCACGCATCAACCGTCCAACAGAGGCTATGTTGTTGTGTGATTTTGCCGTCCCTAACTTTAATAAGTGGCAAGTAAGCCAGGAACCCAAACGCCGCAACATGGAGGCGCGTTACCAGGGGAAAGTTTTCGTTGCCTTCGTTGACGGTCACGTCGAGAGCTTACCCTTTGCAGAGTTTAAGACGCGCATCAACGACACCCATGATATCGGGCGCGCCTTTCTCAACGGTCAATAAACCATCCAATAACTCTACATCCTTTCGCCTCTTATGGTGACGCTCAAAGACATTGCCCAGACTTGTGACTGTGGCGTTTCCACCGTTAGTTATGCCCTGCGGCGCGACCCCAAAATTCCGGCCTCCACGGCCGAGCGTATCCGCAGCACCGCCCAACAACTCGGCTATCGGCAAGACCCGTTGATGCGCCAGCTCATGCGCCAAGTCAGGCTGGGGAAGGCTCGGGACATCGGCCAAGCGCTGGCCTTTCTTAATTTTAGCGACGTCCCCATTTGGTCGAAACGTGGCGAGCGCGCTCGCCGCGTCTTTGAAGCCCTTCGTCTCCATGCCGAGAAACAAGGCTACCACCTAGACGAAATTTGGCTAAAACCACAACGCCCTTCCCCTGTTTCCCTGCGACGTATCCTCAAGACCCGAGGCATCCGTGGCATACTAGTAAGTGGCTCAGCCCATCAGAAGAAGTGGCCGGATTTGAATTGGAACGAATGGGGAGCCGTCTCGATTGATCATCATCCTTTTTCTCACGCTCTCCCCCGAGTCATGCATGACCACTTCGAAGGCATCCAACTCTGCTTTGAGCAGCTTCAACAACGAGGCTACCAGAAAATAGGACTCGCGCTGTCCGGCCCTGACTCCATCGCCAAGGAACGCTGGCAAGCCGGCTATCTACTGTGTCGTGAACGTTGGCCTCAACGGTCAGCCCCCGTCTTCATCACGCCAGACTGGTACTGGGCCGAGGGCTTCGACAAATCCTATTTAAACTGGCACACAACGCAGCGCCCAGATGTGGTCATCAGCAACGACGCCAACCTCTACTCGCTGCTTAAAACCTGGAAGGACGACAAGATCCTGGGCGCACATGGCTTTGCTGCTCTTGATTGCGCGCCACACATCCCCACTGGCATCAGCGGCATCGAACAACACTACGAGCCCATGGCTCAACTCGCGGTGGATGTGTTAATCGATCAGCTCGAACGCTACCAATGCGTTGCCCGCGCGCCAAGTAGTCTGCAGTTGGTACCCGGGTCTTGGCATCAAGGAACGACAACACGATAATATCGTGATCACCACCATCGTCTCTTTATGCTTACTCTTCGACTGTCTCCCGTTTGCTTCCTCGGCGTATTCTTAGCCAGTTTCCTTTGCACGCAGGCGCACCCCGAATCCATATTGAACCTAACCCAAGCGGAAGTCATTCCCTCCGGAAAGAGCAAGGGCAAGGATATCCAGCTTCCCGCCACAGCCCAAGGTCCCATCCGCTTTCAGCCTACCGACAACCGATGGGCAGACTCTGCCCTACGACTCAAACTTCCCGATGGGCTGGAATCCAGAACCACCTATGAACTTAAGCTCGAGCTGCGCAGCCCCAGCAAAGATGGTGAAGCCGGGCAAGCTGGTGTCCTCATCTCACTCGGCCAGCCTGATGCCGAAAAACCCCGCTCCCTGAAGCACAAACAATTTGAAACGACGGCCATCGCGGCGGGGGAGTGGCAGACTTTTTCCGAAGCCTTTACTCTCCCCAACAAACTAAGCAGCGATACCGTCTTGGACCTCCAGATCTCTTTTTTTCGCGAGCCCTTAGAGATCCGCCAGCTCCAACTCATCCGCCACCCTCAAGGTGTCACGCCGGCCGATCTCCAGCGCGGCGGCTCGCATTACCCCGGGCAGGAACCCGATGCCGCATGGCGTAAAGCCGCGCAAGAACGGATCAAGAAACATCGGAAAGCCGATCTCAACATTAGGGTCGTCGACAATCTGGGAAAGCCTGTTCCTGGCGCCAAGATTCAAGCTGAGATGCAACGCCACGCCTACCTCTTCGGCACCTGCATCAAAGCCGCACGCATTGTTGACGCCCAGTTCAAACCCTGGAAACCAAAAGAGTTCAACCGAGAGCAATGGTTGGCCGACAACAAGATCTACCGCGAGAAGATCAAAGAACTCTTCAACTTCATCGTCTTTGAAAACGACCTCAAATGGCTGCAGTGGACGGGCGAACGCGGCCTGCCCAACAACCAACAGAACGTCCTCAACGCGCTTACTTGGCTGAAAAAAAACAACATTGTGGCCAAAAGCCACACGATGGTCTGGGGAAGTTGGCAATTTGTCCCCACTGCTCTCAAGCGCTTCGAAAATGAGCCGCGACAACTGCAAGCCGCGATCCTTGATCACATCCAAGACGTGGGAGGCGCGATTGCTGGCCAAGTCGCCTATGCCGATGTCTTAAACGAGCCTCTCGCCCACACCGAGATCCTCGACCTCCTCACCACCAAAGATATTGCGGCGTGGTTCGAAATGAGTCGCCAAACCATGCCGGGAACCAAGCTGGTGCTGAATGATTTTGACCTGATCGGCAACGGTGGAAGCAAACGCAAACAAGAGAAGTTCATCGAACTCGTCAAGCAGCTGGATGCGCTCAACGCCCCCGTGGACATGATTGGATTTCAAGCCCACTTCTGGTCGCCCCGTCTAACGCCCCTCGAACGGATGTTAGAGATCATCGACCGTTTTGCTGCCCTAGGCAAACCGCTCATGGTCTCGGAATTCGACATGAACATCCCGAACGAACAACTCCAAGCCGACTACACGCGGGACTTTCTCACCGTTTGGTTCAGTCACCCCTCCACCCAGGCTTACATCATGTGGGGCTTCTGGGCCAAGGCCCACTGGATGCGAGAACGCGGTGCCATGTACCGGGGCGATTGGTCGCCCAAGCTCAATGCCGCCGCCTACCAAAAGCTCGTCTTCGAAGACTGGTGGACCAAGGAGAGCCTCACGACAGATGCCGAAGGCCTTGCTTCTTTTCGCGGCTTCAAAGGCGATTACCGCATCACGCTCAGCGCACCTGGGAAGGAAACGGTGGAGCGCAACATTCGTCTAACGTCTGACACATCTCCAGGCACGCTTACGGTAATTCTCTATCCTGAGGATACCAAGAAATAGCATCTACCTTCTCCCGGGACGCTAATCGTACTGCTTGCGGTTCCAGTAATAATGAGGCGGCTGATAGAGACCGGCATCGACGCGCTCCCAGTATTCTTTGATGCGTGCTTGTGGTAGAGGAACCTTCATCTCACGAGCCTTTTTCGTGATCGCACTTTGGCTAGCCGCAGTAAACTCATCACGAGGATTGGCCGCCCAATCGGGCTTCTCCCACTTGCTGTCAGAATCCCGCGGCGGGGGCGCATCGTATTCCGCCAGAAGAGCACGCCATCCATCAAGATCGGTTGATTCGCCACTCGGTAGGCGGAAAGCGTCATCCTGATTCGGCAACCAATACTGGTTCTCGCCGATAGACAACACGCGAAGAACCCGATCATATTGAGTCTGGGGATCTGACTTTCGCTTGATGTAGCCAATCAACTCGCCTTGATCACTGGCGAAGATATTTCCCTTCACGATGCAAGCCTCCCATTCTTCCGCGTTATTGGGGCCTCCTTGTCGATCACGGAACTTGAAGTGCAGCTGACTTTGGGTCTCCTCGTTTTCAATGTAGCCCTTTCCGTTTTTGATCGAGATACAATTCTCCACCACCGTATTAGCTGCCATGGTGATGTAGATACCCGTGCCATCGTTGAAGGCGGTAATGGTATCGCGCACGACCTGCGGCCCACCGTTCGGCCGAGTAAACTCATACATCAAGCCCATCCGCCGATTCCCCATGAGGAAGGAATTCTCCGTGAGGATATGCGTGCAATAGACATCCAGCCACAGCCCGTTGGCATAGTTGCCAATAGAGACGTGACGGCGATACGTGATGTGGTGGACTTGGCCGGATTTGAAACCAGACGCATGCCAGCCTTGCCAACCGCTCCAACCGCCACGGATGCTATTGAAGGAAGTCTCACAGTCTTCCAAGAGGACATGCCGCGTCCCCCTGCCCAGGCTCATGCCATTTCCTAGGTTATCGTTGGCGGTACAACGGCGCACGATACCACTGGCGGATTTGTTGATGTTCAACCCAAAGGCTCCGTTCTGAGAAAAATCACAATCTTCCAGAATGAAGTTCTTACACTCATTGAGAATGAGGGCGGCAAAGAGCGGCCCGTTGGCATTGTGCGTAAAAGCGAGATTGCGAAGAATCAGGTTCTCCTTTCGACCGATGACCATCAAGGGCGCGTAGTGCTTGATCCAGTCGCCCACTTCAATCGGCCCCGCCTTGGCAATAGGCAGGTCCTCAGGTAGTCGCACAAAAATTTTGCCCCGCAGGTGCTCCGGACTTTGTGGATCCGTGTACACAGCAAAGGTGTAAGGTTCTGGCAACTGTTTGGGATCCTCCAACGCCAGCCCATCAAATTTCAAAGACCCATCTTCATTTTTTTCGTTCGGGTCGGTCTTGCCACTCCCTTCATCAATGAGCGTGCGGGAGCCATCCGGATCCTCCCACTTATACTTTTCGGAAAGAATCTGGCGCAGTGTGCGACCATGGATCCACAACATCTCACTGCGCTGGCTTAAGCCCGGTAGGAGTGCAAAACCATAGGAATTAATCCAAGGCCCGGGATAAGGCTCTGTTTCATAGGGCCACTCATGTTCGTAAATCCCTGGCGCAATCTCCTTCCACGTTTTGGCTTCCCAACCATCGACTTCCGAACCACTAAAGATCACCTCGCCCGCTTTCTCACCTTCAAGGACCAACAGGGTTTCTTTGATGTTGGGGTCATCCTCTTCCTTGAGGTGTAGCACATAGCGGACATCCTCGCGGTAGATGCCGGGAGCCAGAATGATTTTGGTCGGCTTCCCTGCGGCAAGAGAGTTGCGTGCTGCGGTCATCGCCACCCCCAATCCGGAAAACGGATCGCTCTTATCACCGCTGGCTTGAGGCGAGCCTTTCTTCACATCGACGTAGATGACGGTCTCGATGCTGTTTTCATCCAGCTCCGGAAGTTCGGTGGCTCCCTCTGTCGTCGGAACCGTTACGCCCGCCTTGGCAGAGACTAAGAACGAACAAGCAAGCACCATCAAGGCCCAACGAGACCAAGTTGCAATGGAGAGATTAGAGTGAGGAGACTTCATGATCATCCATGCATGATGAGCCGTAAGTGACGCGACTTTGAGTCTATTGCCACTGAAACGTTCACCGCAAGCGCGGCTCTATGCAACCATGCGCGAGCGGTTAGTTTTACGGCTAACCGCGAAGAGGCACTCTTTCGTCATACCAGCCTTAATCCACCTTCACTTCTTTAGTGCACAGACTGCCCTAGCCTTTCTCGGGAAGGACTTTCATTGGTCTGACAAGACATAGCTGGAGCTATCGTTCTCCTCTACCGCTGAAAGAGAAGCTAGTCCCCGCTCTCAACTTAACTGATCTGCGTCTGGATGGATGCGATCTCCTTCGCCTCGGCTAGCACGGCTCGAAGGATGGTTACCGGTGGCCGATGCGCAATAGAAGGCCGTCGCTGCTCAATATAGAATTGAAGCGGGATGGCCGAACTTAATTCCAGGCGAATCTGCTCACCGTTGCGGTTCAACTTCCAACCATCTTCTAGCTCTTCCACTTCTGCTCGAGTCGTGAACCGCACTTCCAGCCAATTCGCCATTTCGGTTTCAATGTAATCGTGGAGAACGAACCCATCTCCCTGCAGCCCAACACGACGAGAGAGCGCCTTCACTCGGTAAAAATAGAGGTGACCAGCTTCGGAAATGATCTCGTTCTTCTCCTGCTTCCACTGAGTTTTCCCTCGCAGGATTTGCCCGATGCCATTGACGCAAGGCGTTGATTTACTGGTGCTGTTATCTTCCCAAAACAAACCCCGAGCCTGCGCCCGCGGATCGTCCACCGGCTGGTCAAACCACCCCGGGCAGTAGGGATGGTTCTCGATATACTCCAGCAACACTTGCCCATTCTTGGCTAAGTTGATGGCAAGGGCATCTCGCATACTGTGGAAGCGGTCCGTCGTCCCGGCTTGAAACGTCAGCGTCATCTTCCTCTGCGAGAAGATGGCCCAACCATTATCCGGATACACCTTAAGTGGCGGTGCCTCAGGCAGCTTGGCATCCAACTCGCCACCTAATACGGCTGTGACAACTTCCGTCGGGAAACAGCTTTCTGTTGCTGGATGAATCCTAGGCTCCGCTTCCAGGTCTCCCAACAAACGGTGGGTGATTTCGGTTTCCTGCCGAGTCTCTCCACACCGTTTAGCCGCAGCTAGCATCCAGCCTTCCAGGCGTGCTTTTTGAGAATCGCCAAAGCCAAGCGGCGCTTCCTGAGGAGAAAAATCCATTAAGAAATCCAAGCCGTTGCGATAATAATCACCTTCCAAGAAAGGATGTTTCTTGCCCGTTGCCTCCTCATAGGCCGTTAAGGCATAGAACAAATACAGATTCCCAAAGACCCAGTAACCGCACGACTCCGGGCTGCTGCCATCTGGATGGCAACTTTTCATGTAATACTCCAGCCCCGCCAAACTCTCACGAGCAACAACCGGTGCAGATGGAGAGGCCTCGCCCACGATATGCGCCAAGGCACAAGCTCCCCCGTTGCAGACCGAATTCCAATTCATCTCGGCGCGAAACCACCACATCCGCTCAAGGTGAGGCTGATCTGCTGGGACAGCCGCGAGGTAGCGGGCGAAAATTTCATTCTCAGCTTTTTCGAGTAAACGCTGGCGTTTTTCGTCCGAGAGCCAGGGCTTTAACCACGTCAATGCATAAGCCAGGTTGACTGCCATCTCACCCGTGGCGAGTTCATAGGGCATGTCTACTCGATCTGACCAAGCTGACCAAGCCAGAGCATCCTCCCAGAAGTACCATGCTCGCTCCGCGTAAGCTTCGTTCTCCAGGATGCGATACAGCCCAGCCAGCGTAACCGTCTGCCGACATAAGGCGCGCGCTCGAAGCAGGAGTGGCGCGTGGTCATGTACCAACGGTTGGAAAGGAGGCTCATGTAATAGACGGTCCCCTAATCTCTTTGCCGCGGCTAAAGCCTGAGCCAACGCCCCATTCTCTTTGGCTTTTGCAAAAACTGCCTCCCCGATCTCGAACAACATAAATCCCAATATTTACCAGCGCGGAATCTGCCGCCAAATAACATTTAATTGAATCGTTCAGCAAGTGGTAATTTCCTCAAGCTTAGCTACCCGAGAGCCCAGTTGCATCTAGCCTTCTCCACCTTGAAGACAAGCTGTTTAAGAAATTCTTTGCCTAGACTAAGTATAGATACCAAGAGTTCGCGATTTCTCGAATGTCAGAACTCAAGTTTGACTAAACTATCGCAACCTAGCTTAGCCACCTACCCACTTCCCATCGAAAACTAGGTCAGAAGCCCAAAGTGTGTGGCGATGTAATTCTCTCTCTAAAGAATTTTTCCTAAGCTAGATTCATCGCATTGCCGACTTGTTTCCTGAGAAAATTAGTGCGTAGTGTAGCGCTTCTCACTCCATTTCCTTTTCTCTACCGCTTTTTATATCTACATGACCGGCAACAACCGCAAGAACGTCATTGTCTTTCTGACTGATCAGCAGCGTGCCGATACTCTCGGCGTTGCTGGTTGCAAGCTGAACTTGACTCCGCATATGGACCGCTTGGCGCGGGGAGGAACCTACTTCCGTGCAGCCGTGACCCCCCAACCGGTGTGCGGCCCAGCTCGGAGTTGCCTGCAAACCGGGCAGTATGCCACGACCACGGGCGTTTGGCGCAACGGTCCTGGCTTACGGGAAGAGTCCCCCCAGATGGCCCGCGAGTTCGCCCAAGCGGGTTACCGCACCGGCTACATTGGCAAGTGGCATCTTTCGGAGAACACCGGGGAAGGGCCGGTTCCGGAGCATAACCGGAGCGGATATCAAGATTGGCTTGCAGCCAATTGTATCGAATTAACTTCCGGCCCCAATTCGTTACGCCTCTGGAATAATGACGGCTCTTGTCTTGAGTTACCTGGCTATCGTTCCGACGCCGTCATCGACGCGGCCATCCGTTACGTGCACGAACGCAGCCTAACGCCAGACGTCCCCTTCTTTCTATTCATCTCCTTGCTCGAACCGCACCACCAGAATACGGATGATTCTTATCCCGCTCCCCGTGGCATGGAGAACCAATACCGGGATACTGTCCCTCCTCCCGATCTCCAGGCACTTGGTGGGTCCACGGCAAGAGACTGGGCTGGCTACTGTGCCATGATTAAACGCCTGGATGATGGCTTGGGCCGTCTGGTTGATGCGGTCGAGTCCCTGAACTTGGGCGGCAACACGATGATGGCGTTCGCGAGCGACCACGGCTGCCACTTTAAGACGCGAAATTCTGAGTACAAACGTTCGCCCCACGAAGCCTCCGTGCGTGTCCCCTTGGTGCTGTGGGGGCCCGGTTGGAACGGCGGTGGCCAGCATGATGTCCCCGCCAGTTTGGTGGACCTCGCTCCCTCGCTCCTGGATAGCGCCGGTCTTTCGATTCCAGACAGCGTCCAAGGGGTCTCTCTCTTGCCGGTCACAAAAGGAGAGCAAGATCACCTTCCTAGCGAAAGCTTCATTCAGTTTGGCGATGGCTTTCTTCCCCCGGGCCGCGCCTTACGTAACTCACGATGGAAGTATGCGGTCACGGCAACAGAAGAGCATACCGGCGTGGCTTCTGCGCCGGCCTACCAGGAAACTCACCTTTTCGATTTAAGGACGGATCCGCACGAACTGAGCAACTTGGTCGGATCAGCCGCTCATCAGGCTGTTCGGGATGAGTTGCGCGAGCGTCTACTGAAACGTATGGCGGAGATTGGTGAACCAGCCACAGAGATCGAGTCTGCCACGGCCGACAGTGCTTCGACCCAACGGACCATCAACTACCCTGGTGAGGATTAGTTGCCTTTTTCCGACACCCTCCCACACGTGAAGCTCCGATAGGTCACCGCAGCTTGGGATGGGTGGCTAGCGCGGGACATTACTAGCAGGTTTCATCTGCTCTGATCCATCAAGCGGACCGGAATCGATCTGAGTATTTGCGTAAATAATAGCCTATATTCCGCAAATAATTCCTTGTGTCTTGGGTGACGTTATTGTCATTTTTGAGGGCAAAACTGCTTACCTTTATGCCCCTCCAGGACCCCAACTTTTTTCCCGAAACCGGTCACCATTTCCTCCACGGCGCAGATTATAATCCTGAGCAATGGCATCTAGATCCCTCCATCATGGAAGAGGACTTTCAACGGATGCAGCAGGCGGGCTGCACCAGCATGTCCGTCGGAATTTTCTCGTGGACGCTCTATGAACCAGAAGAAGGGAAATACGAATTTGGCTGGATGGACCGCATCATGGACGTTCTGGCCAAACATGGGATCAATGCGT
>CAWUJC010000037.1:0-10310 GCA_963922355.1 uncultured bacterium
CTTATCGGCGCAGTGAGACGACGGTGGCCGATACCCTGGTGGCGGCGATGACGGAACTCCCGCAGAGCAAACACCGGCTGGCCGACCGGCTCAGCGTGGTCAAAGGCCGGGGGCCGGATGGCGTGGTGGCCGAGCGAGTGAATTTGGACACGGGGGAGGTCAGCCCTTGGAAGCCGCAGCCCTCCCAAGTGACCGACCTCAACCACGGCTTTGCTTCCTTTGCCCGCTTTTTGCCGGAGGCCAAGGAGCGCTTGGCGGCGATGGAAGAACGACTCTGGCGGGCGCTGGGCGATAAGGCGGCGGTGGTGTTTGAAGACCAGTACATCTCCACGGGGGGGCAATTCTACCAACTTATTGCGGGTCATGACCGGATGCTGGCGGACCTTCGACCTGAAGCGTTGGCTTCTCTGGCGTCGGAGCAGGAGACAGCTGAGGCCCTGGTTTGCCACCCGTATGATATTGCGGCGGTTTTGGTGGCGACAGAATTGGGCGTGGTGCTGGAGCAGCCGGATGGCTCCCCCCTGGATGCGCTCATGGACACGACCTCGCCCGTTTCCTGGGTGGGCTACGCCAATCCTGATCTGGCGGAACTGATTCGCCCGAAGCTGGCCGAGGTCTTGCGCCATTTTGCCGTGGATGGTTAGTTGGGGCGTGCAGCGGTCTTTTCCCAAGAGACGCCCCCGGCAAGCCTTTACGCTCCTGGAGCTGTTGGTGGTGCTCGGCGTGATCAGCGTGTTGGTGGTCTTAAGCGTACCGATGCTGAGTGGGATGGGCCGGGCGCAGGCGCTCTCCAAGGCGACCCAGCAACTCAAAGGGCAATTCGCGATCGCGCGACAACTGGCGCAGACCAAGAACCAAACGGTGGAGCTGCGCTTCTACCTGGATGGGGGGACGGAGGTTGATTCCCCCCTCGTCTTAGTGGCGTCCCAGGTTGTGGCAGTTTCAGACGACGGGACGAGCTACCAGCCAGAGACTCCGGTGGAGCCCTTGCCGGATCAGGTCGCTGCTCTGACCAGTGGAACTTTTTCAACCTTGTTGACCAGGGCGCCAACTGCTTCCGTGACGGGAATTAATGCGACGTGGCGAACGCCGTCCAAACGTTTTGCCTTCGTAGAATTTCGGGGGAATTCGACGTCGAATTTGCCGGCTCCAACCGCCGGGCAACAAGCTTGGACGTTGACTCTCGTGAATCGCCAGGAGGCGAAAGCCACCTCCCTTCCAGCGAATTTTGCCACGCTCCTCTTCCGGCCCATGACGGGGCTGGTCAAAGTGGTGCGACCGGAGTAGTTCGACACCTCGGTACAACAAGTGCTTGTGATCCTCAAGAGCCGTCGCTAAAAAAGTGATGAGCCTGCAGAATAGTTAACTGTCATGATCCATCTTTCTCTCAGACTCTCATCGCTAGCCCCTCTTCTGGTGTTAGGCGCTTTCTTGGCGTTACCGGCGACGCTTTCGGCCGACCCTTTGACTCGGGCTAAAGTAACGCAAACCGTTAATGATGTTAAGATTAGCAGCGCTTCGGGGGCTAACGCACGTCCGGCGAAGCGTGGTAGCCAGTTTGCCATCCCCGAGCTACTCCGCACCGGGGCGAATTCCCGCGCCGAGCTGATTGCGCCGGATAAGACGGTCACCCGCGTGGGCTCCAACACGGTCTTCTCCTTCAAAAAGAGCAAGCGAGGCATCAATTTGCAGCAAGGCAGCGTGCTTTTTCACTCCCCGACCGGTAAAGGTGGCGGCGAGGTCAAAACCGCTTCGGCCACGGCTTCGGTGTTGGGCACGACGATCATCGTTGCCGCTACGAGTAACGGGGGCTTTAAGTTCATGGTGCTGGAAGGCCTGGGCAAAGTGATCATGCCCAACGGCTCAGAGCGCGAAATCAAGGCCGGCAACCTGACCTTCATCATGCCAGGGGCGAACAACATCCCGCAGATTTTCGAATTCCGCTTGGCCGCCCAGACGGCGGGTTCGGCGCTGATCAATGGCTTCAATAACTCCGAAGGCCCGGTTCAGTCGTTCTTGCAGAAGGTTTCTCAGCAGACCGAAACGCAGGAAAAGGAAATCGCCAGCGGCGGTAAGGAAGGCACCAGTTTGAAGATTGGGGATGCCATCGGCGATGATATTGAAATCGTGGATGCCGATTCCCGGACGGCGGTCTTTGAAGGCATCGTGGCGCAGGAAATCATCTCCGAAGAAGAAGAGCAGCCCATTATCGTCAATCCCTTCGACCCGGAAGAATGTCCGAACGCCTACGCGGCATTTGAAAATCTGCTCTTGCCGGCGAACATCACCACGCCCCAGTTGAGCGGCTCTCGCGTCACTACTTTTAACGATCCCCAGGAGTTGATCAAATTCCTCACGACTTTGGGTATCATTGATAGCAGTTCGACGAACGTGGATCCCAGCCAGCTCTTCACGGCGAGCGTGCTCGACTTCAACACCCCATCGATCAATCTCTCCGACAATTATCCGAATTTTGCCTTTATTAGTGCGGGGAGCATGACGTTCCACCAGCTATTGGATGTGACGTCCCTACCCGCAAACGGCAGTTTGGTTTTTGCCAGCGGCGGCTTGCTCTTGATGGCAAACGGCAGTGGCATCTTGGCCGATACGGGGTACCTGGAGTTCAAGTCGAGCACCGGAATTTGGATCGCTGGTTCTGACCTGACCAATCAAGGCGGTGGGATTTCTCTTGATACCTCTGGAAGTACCTTGATCTCGGACTCTGTCTTTAATTTTTATTCGGGAACCATGTCACCCTCCATGCCCTCCATTAACGGCTTTGACCTCAAGGCGGATGGCGTGATTGAAATCGTCAATACGAACTTCTTTGAGCTTGGCTCAGGCTCTTCTTTGTTCCAGATCGAAGGGGGGGATCAGATCACCCTGGAAAACGTCCTCATTGATGTCGGGTCACAAGTCTTTATCTCCAATAATTTCTCCTCTTCATCCGCTCCTGGCAAAGACGTGTTTTTGACGGATACCATCGTCCAGACCACGCAGGGCTTCTCTGGCACGGCACGGCGGGATTACACCATTGTGGGCACAGCAGCCAATAAAAGTAAGGGCGAGGTGCAGCATTTTTACGATGTGATTGCCCAAGACGGTAAGTTAACGATCAGTTGGCACCGAATCACGGCTGACGACAGCATCTTGGAAGGCTATCTGGATGTCATGCTGAATAACCTGGATATCCAGCTCAACGACACCTTTGATTCTTTGAACAATGCCTTACGGGCTGAAAGCGTGATGGGAGATTTGTACATCGTGGGTGGAAACCATGGTTTGGCCAGCTCCGTCGTGAATGGGCCGACTCACACCTACATGTACAATGCGTTCAACGGGAACATCCGCGTGAATGAGACGGGGGCTCAGTGGACCAACTTTGGTAGCAACGATTTTTCGGGCGGGTTTAGTGAATTTCAGTTCATGGCAGATCAAGCCAACGGAACCGTTCACATGCGCAACGCCAATTTCCTGGCCAACGTGAGTAACGTCAGCATGCAGGCGCGGACGGTCAATCTTGAGAACGTGAACTTCTCGTCGGGCAACATCGTCCATCTCACCAGCCAGTTAGGGATGGTGAATTTTGGTTCCTCGATGCAGGGTTACGTCAATTTCATCAATAATGTCTTCCACGGATTGAATCCGAGCAGCGATCTGTCCAACCCGACCAATTACTCCAACTTCCAGAGTACGTATCCGGGTGTCATCAATGTTAATTCCATTGGTGGCTCATTTTAAGAAGACATAGTTCGGGCGTTGGGGCTCAAAATGTTGGCGCAGCTAGTCCAATGGAAGCCAAATCATTAGACAAGAGTGCTTAGTCACTCGCAAACAAGTGCTTGTGATCCTGGAGAGCTGTCGCTACAAAGGAGGTGAGCCTGCAGAACAGCTATACTCCATGATCACGCCTCCTCTCTCACTCTCGAACTATGCCCATTTGCTGGCCCTGGGCATCCTCTTGGCCTTGCCGGGAACGCTTTCGGCCGACCCTCTGACTCGGGCTAAAGTAACGCAAACCGTTAATGATGTTAAGATTAGCAGTGCTTCGGGCGCGAATGCTCGTCCGGCCAAGGCGGGGAGCTCTTTCGCCATCCCCGAGCTGCTGCGCACTGGGGCGAACTCCCGCGCCGAACTGATCGCGCCGGATAAGACGGTCACTCGCGTGGGCTCCAACACGGTCTTTTCCTTCAAAAAGAACCAGCGAGGCATCAATTTACAGCAGGGCAGTGTCCTTTTTCACTCCCCGACCGGTAAAGGTGGCGGCGAGGTCAAAACCGCTTCGGCCACGGCTTCGGTGCTGGGGACGACGATCATCGTTGCCGCGACCAGTAACGGGGGCTTTAAGTTCATGGTGCTCGAAGGTCTGGGCAAAGTGATCATGCCCAACGGCTCAGAGCGCGAAATCCAAGCCGGCAACCTGACCTTCATCATGCCAGGGGCGAACAACATCCCGCAGGTCTTCGAATTCCGTTTGGCCGCCCAGACGGCGGGATCGGCGTTGATCAATGGCTTCAACAACGCGGGCGGCCCCGTGCAGTCCTTCCTCAAGAAGGTTCAGGCGCAGACCGAAGCGCAGGAAAAGGAAATCGCCAGTGGAAGCAAAGAGGGGACCTCGCTCAAGATTGGCGACACACTGAACGAGACGGATATTGAGATCGTCGATGCCGATTCCCGCTCCGCCTTCTTTGAGGGCATTATTCTGGCCGACATCATCCCAGAGGATGGCTCTCCCGTCGTGCCGAAGCCGGAGAATCCCTTTGATCCGGAGGAATGTCCAAACGCTTACGCGGCTTACGAGCTGCTTTGCACACCGGCTGTGGTGGCAAGTTCGGAGTTGGATCCAAGCCGCGTGACGACCTTTGACGACCCCGACGAATTGATCAAATTCCTGGAAGTGCTCGGTGTCTTTGATCAGGAGGAGAGCACCATTCCGCCCAGCCAGCTCTTCTCCGGCAGCACGATTGTCTTCAACACGCCCACGCTTGATCTGACCAATAACTATCCCAGCTTCGCCTTTATGTCCCTCTACGGCATGACCTTCAGCCAGTTGCTGGAATTGACCACCGACCCGACGGCGGAAGTGATTTTCCTCACCCAGGGCGTCTTGGCGATGGCCAATTCGGGAGTGAAGGGCGATCTAGCCTTCTTGGAATTCCTCGGGCAGACCGGCATCCTGGTCGGGAACTCCTGGGTGGAAAACAAGGGCGGTTCGATGTTCTTTGCCACGCAGGGCGGTTTGGTCTTCTCTGACTCCACCTTTATCTTCTCCAGCCTGAATGACCCCTATACCAAATTTAACGGCTTTGAGGTTTTTGCTCAGGGGCCGATCAGCATCATCGGGAGCAGCATCACCGAGTACATGTCCAACGGGATGAGTTCCTTCGTTGGGATCATTGGTGAAGATGTCATTGCCATTGAAGATACGACCATCAACACCTCGGGCGAGGTCGTGATCACCAATTACATGGGATCCAGCAATGGTGACTCCGCCATCCTCGATGGGGGTTCCTTGTTGGATGGTGACGACATCATCATCTCTGCCAGCACCGGCCCGGGTGGGAACCTTCCGACGTTTAACCAAAGCAGCAGCAGCATGGACGACGGGAAGGATATCTTCCTGACTGATACCAACATCGAAGCGGACAGCTTCTATGGTAGTTCTGGGAAGGACTTTACAATCGAAGGCACCGGTTCAAACAAGAGCAAGCACGTCGTCCAGACCTACTACAACGTCTACGCTCAGAACGGCAAGCTGGTCATCCGTGAGCACACGATCGAGGGCGGCATCGTCAACCTCGGTGGCTACCTGGATATCACGCTGGATAACTTGAACGTGAAGCTGACCGACATGTACAGCCCCTCCTTTTACGTGGATAGTTGGAACGGTGATATCAACATCAACGGCGGTACTCACGGTCTTTCCAGCGGCATTACCAATGGGCCGAACCGCAGCTACGCTTACAATGCCTACAACGGCAACATCCGCGTGAACGAGACGGGCAGCCAGTGGACCAACTTTGGCAGCAACGACACCTCTGGAGGATTTTCGAACTTTGACTTCAACGCTAGTGAGACCAACGGCACGGTGCACATGCGTAACGCCAACTTCCTCAATAACGTCTCGTGGGTGAACATGCAGGCTCGCACGGTCAATCTGGAGAATGTGAACTTTGGGGCCGACACCATTGTGAACCTCTACAGCCAGTTTGGCATGGCTAACTTTGGTTCCTCTCTACCGGGCTACGTCAACTTCATCAACAACGTCATCCACCAGAGGGCACCGGGTAGCGATCTGTCGAACGCAACCAACTTCAACAATTTCCAGAGCTCTAACCCTGGCTACATTAACATTGGGACCACGGGTGGCGGAGGTGGCACGGGTGGCACTGGTAGTTTGATTATCGGTGGTGGTGGTGGTATAGCGCTCGATTAAGCAAGCCTGGGAAGGCTCACTCAATCACCACTGGGGTGTTGACCCGGGCGTACTCGTTATAGAGACGCAGCATATCCGCGTTGCGCAGACGAATGCAGCCGATACTCGCCGGGTGGCCGATGCGTGCTTCGTGGTTCGTCCCATGGAAGTAGATGTAACGCTCCTGCGAATTGGCGTTGTGCGGTTCGTCGCCGGCCAGCCAGAGAATGCGCGTCAAGATCATGTCCGTGCGGGAAGGGGGGGCGTCTTCGGTCCAGACTTCTCCCGTCGGTCGGCGGTTTTTGAAGACGCTGCCCAGCGGCTCGCCGTCGCCAATCATCTCAGCCACGCGATGTCGGCCGCGTGGCGTCTTGTAGCTGCCTTCTTCCTCGCCCAGTCCGTGCTCAGACGTGCTGACCGGCGCCTGCCAGAGCACCAAGTCGCCCGATTTCACGGTGAGGAGCTGCTGTTCCGTATCGATGTGCAGCACAATGTCATTCGTTTCGGCGTCCCACATAAGCGATGATAGATAGACCAGCCCGCCACCAAGCGCAAGTGCGGCCAAAGCTAGCAGAGGCGGGACCCTGGACATGTTTGCTTGGACGCCTCCGCGTGGCGGTTGGCTTCAATTGGCCGAGTTAAACAGGCGAGCAGGTGGACAGCTCTTGGCTCAGGCTTGGTCGCCAGCGGCTGGCCTAAAAGTCATTTAACCGGTCCACCAGCAGGCGCAGGCGGCCATACGTCATGCGGTCGAAGTCGAGGCAAAGGCGGGGCAACTCGGCCAGCTCGGGCTGATTGGCCTCGGCCTTAAGCGGGCCGGACTGCCAGACGCGGCCGTCCGGCAGAATGATGTCGGCGTAGTCATGCGCCAGTTCCTGCACGACCTCATCGGGCAACTTGCGGTGCAGGCGGATGACGAGCACCTCACCCACAAAGCGGTAGGAGTGGAAATTCTTGTAGAAGCGGAGGATGTAGTCCCGCGCCTCGTCGATGTTGTCGGTGATGGTGAAAAGGTTGAAGTCGGAGGGTGAGATCAATCCGTCACCGTAGAGGTGATCCTCGATATATTTGACCCAACTCGTCCAGTAATCTCCGCCCTCGGAATCGATGAAGACAATCGGGATCATGTTTGCCTTGCCGGTCTGGACCAGGGTCAGCGTTTCAAAGCATTCGTCCATCGTGCCGAAACCGCCCGGGTAGAGCGCTATGGCGTGTGACTCCTTCACAAAGTTGAGCTTACGGGTGAAGAAATAGCGGAAGTTGATCAGTTTGCTGTCGCCAGCAATCGTTTCGTTCGGCTGCTGTTCAAAAGGAAGCTGGATGTTGAGGCCAAAGCCCCGCTCACGTCCGCCGCCCGCTTGGGCCGCTCCCATGATGCCGTCGCCGCCACCGGTAATGATCATGAAGCCGGCTTCCGCCATCAATTTGCTGAAGGCTTCCGCGCTTTTGTACTCGGCAGCGTTGGACCACGTGCGGGCCGAGCCAAAGACGCAGATTTTCTTTTCACCCTCGTACGGGGCAAAGATCTTCTCCGCGTAGCGCATCTCCTTCAGGGCGCGGTTAAAGAGCAGGAGGTCGCCCCGGCTGGGCTTTTGTTTGGCCAGCTTGTAGACAGACATCACCATCTCGGCGTACTCCGAGGCGTCTCGCTCGTCTAATCCCCAGTCGGAAACCAACTGGCCAATCTGTTCATCCACGGCCGGTTCGCCCGTGGAATAGGCCGACTTTTTCTTTTGCTTCACCGCTCGCAAGCTGCCACGTTGAACAGTTCATGGCAAATCTATTGGAAGCAATGGCGGATCGTGTCCTCCTGGGCGACGGCGCCACGGGTAGTTTTTTGAATCGGCAAGGGATTCCGCGCGGCGCTTGCTTGGAGGAATCCAACCTCAGCCGGCCCGATTTGGTGCGCGAAATTCACCAGAACTACGTCGATGCTGGTTCCCACGTGATCATGACCAATAGCTTTGGCGCCAACCGCTTACGATTGGCGCGCTTCCGTCTGGATAGCCGGGTGGCGGAAATCAACGCCCTTTCCGCCCGCTTGGCCAAGGAAGTGGTCGGGACGCGTGATGTCTGGGTCGGCGGCTCGGTCGGCCCGCTGATGCGTAAAGCAACCGACCCGGAACTTTCCGCCGATGACCAGCGTAGCATTTTCCGCGAACAGATGGCCGCTCTCCTCGACGGCGGGGTGGACTGCGTTTTCATCGAAAACTTCAGCGAACTGGACGAACTCCTCCTGGCCTGGGAAGTCTACCGCGGGCTAACGGACCTGCCCGCGATCTGCGCGTTGGCGGTCAGCATGGAAGGGCGCCTGCTTTCGGGCGAGGGGCTAACTGAGGCTTGGTCGACTTTGCGGCAGGCGGGCGTCCCGGTCGTAGGCTTGAACGCGACGGTCGGCCCGATGAACTGCATCTCACTGCTGAGCCAGCAGGAGATCAAGCCGGAGGATCGCATCTCCATCTATCCCAACGCGGGAAAGCCGGAGTTTTACGATGGCTACGTGAACTACGCCGCTAGCCCGGAATACTTTGCCAGTCTTTTGCCCGATTTGGTGGCCGAAGGTGCCCGCCTTATTGGGGGCGACTACGGGACCGGCCCCGAGCATATCGCGGAGATGGCCAAGGTCTTGCCCAGCCTCAAACCCGTTGCCAGCAAGCCTGCTCGCCAACGGCTGCAAGTGCAGGCAGCGGCTGAAGCGCCGAAAAAAGAGGCGGACCAGCTACAGACTGAGGAGCCTTCTATCCTCGATAAACTCAAAGAGCGGGTGGTCCACATCGTCGAGCTGGATTCGCCAAAGTCTCTCGCCATGGGGAAGTTTATGGCTGGTGCGCAGGCGCTTAAAGATGCCGGGGCGGATGCCATCACGCTGGCCGATAACTCGCTTGCCATCCTCCGCGTGAGCAACATCGCCGCTGGCGTCCTGCTGCGTGATCAGGTGGGCATCACGCCCATGATTCACCTAGCTTGCCGGGACCGCAACCTCCTCGGCATGCAGAGTGAGTTGATGGGTATGGCTGTGCTCGGTTTTCGTCATGTGCTGGCGTTGACGGGCGATCCGGCCAAGGTGGGTGACCATCCTGGCGCGACGAGTGTCTACGATCTCAATTCGGTCAAATTGATCAAGCTGATCAAGAACATGAACGAAGGTCACAACGCAGTGGGCGGCAATCTCCGCCGCGAGACGAAATTTCTGATTGGCTGTGCCTTCAACCCCAACGCGCGGAACTTTGATTCTCAGCTGAAGAAGCTGGAGAGCAAAATGGCCAACGGCGCTCAGTACGCCTTGACCCAACCGGTGTTTGATCCTGAGCTGGCTCGCAAGACGGGCAAGGCGCTGGCGGAGTTGGGGCTCCCGTGCTTCACCGGGGTCATGCCGCTCCTGCATTCCCGCAACGCGGAGTTTCTCCACAACGAGGTGCCGGGAATTAAAATCCCGGACGACATCCGCGAGCAACTGCGCCATGCCGACTCGGAAAGCGCGGCAACGGAGATCGGGCTCGGCTTGGCCCGGCGCATTCGCGAGGCAGTGCTGGAGACGACAAAGGGTGTCTACCTCATCACGCCATTCCTGCGCTACGAGTTGAGCGAAGCGTTGATCGAAGCATAAAGCCGGCCCGAGCCGACTTTAAGACGATTTACCTTTGAGGCCCTTTTTGCGTCGCCAGAAGAGGGCGGCAATAGCGGGAAGGGCGAGGCCTGCGGCGGCTGGCTCCGGAATGAGGATAAAGGCGAGATCGCGGGCGATGTCGAAGCCAGGGTTGAAGTCAGTCGAGATGAACCAAGGGCCGATCACGGGATCCAGCGTCAGAGCATATTCGCCGACGCCGGCAGATTCCCAGCCCCAATCCCCGCCCGTGCTGTCATTGACGATGCTAATCCAGTAGGTGCCGGAGTT
>CAWUJC010000038.1:0-10288 GCA_963922355.1 uncultured bacterium
TCTTCCTATGTTCTTGATATATATATGTATATTTCATCACTTGTACAAGTATAATAAACAGCCATCAAATACCCAGCTATTAAATCTAGCAAGCTTATTATTCAAAATACCAAATGTATATAGCTAGCAAGCTTGCAGAATCGTTTTCGAATCATATGATCAAGTCTTACCAAAGAAAACCTGAGGTACCTGCCTCTCATCCGTGTTTGAGACAGCGCTTGATTCTTGGTTTGCAGAACTACGGCGGCTTTCTTCTCGGAGCCTTCACCGTCCCGATCCTGTTCGCCTACTTGGAGCCCATCGGAGATTGGGTTGATCAGCTCGACCACGGATCTGGTTACTTTCCCACCGACTGGTGGTGGGCTCCTCTCATCCTTTCTTCCATGCTGAGTAACTTTCTCTTCACCCTGATCATGTTTGGCCCCTGTGTTTTCCTGGGCGGCTTGCTCGGTCGGCATCCGTTACGTTCTGGCTTGTTGGTTTGTTTCGCTTTACTGACCATCGTCCTGATTGTCCTACATTCCATCATGGGAAGCCCCAAATTTCAGGATCATTGGTTACACTATGTCACGTTTCCTCTGTCCTACTTGGCCTTCTACCTTGGAGCGACTATCCCCTACCTCTTCGGCTTTTCGCTCAAAAGCTTGGCGATTTTATTCGTCTCTTCTCCAAGCTGAGTTATCTTCATCCTTCCCCATGAGTACGTTGACGTTCCCGATTCTCTCCACCGCCAAGCCAGCCGACGCCAAGAAACTGGCCCGGCTCAATCGCCGCGCCCTGCCCCCGGTGGCGCTTTCCAACAAGGTCCGCGAGATTCTGGACAACGTGCAGAAAAAGGGCGATTCCGCCCTCCTGGCTTACACCAAGAAATTTGATGGCGTGACCGTTAAACCCGGTCAGCTAGAACTCAAAAGCACGCCCGAGCTACCGCCGACCAAAGTCCGCCGGGCGATCAACTACTCGCTGAAAAACATCCGCATCTTTAGCCAAGGGCAACGGCCCCGAGACTGGCGTGCCACCAACAGCGAAGGTGCCATTGTCGGTGAACAATATCGCCCTTTCGACCGCGTCGGCATCTACGTCCCGGGGGGCACCGCGCCGCTCGTTTCCACGTCGCTCATGACGGTGGGCATTGCCCGGGTGGCTGGGTGTAAGGAGATCGCCGTCGCCACCCCACCGCCGGTGGACAACAACCTCCACTATGCGCTGAAAGCCGCTGGCGCGACTGAGATTTTCCACGCCGGTGGCGCGCAAGCCATTGCCGCTCTGGCTTTTGGCACCAAGACGATTCAGCCGGTGCAAATGATTGCCGGTCCGGGCAACGCCTTTGTGGTGGAAGCCAAGCGTCAGGTTGTCGGCGCGGTGGCGATTGACCTTCTCCCTGGCCCGAGCGAGGTGGCCGTGCTTTGCGATTCGACCGCCAACCCGAAGTTCGTCGCGGCGGATTTGCTCGCCCAGGCTGAACACGGGCACGGCAGTCAGGTCCTCCTCGTCTCGCCTTCCCGCAAAATGCTGGACGCCGTCGTCAAACAGATGAACGCGCAGCTCCCCAGCTTGTCTCGGCAGCAATACCTCCAGGAAGTGCTGCACCAAGGGACAAGCCTCGTCCACGCCAAGAGCATGTCCGAAGCGATTGAGGTCGTGGAAGCCTACGCGCCGGAACACCTTTCCCTCGTCGCCAAGAATGGTCGACTCCTAGCCAAGAGCATCCGCAACTCGGGCGCCATCTTCCTCGGGAATTACTCGCCCGTGGCGGCGGGCGACTTCCTCGCCGGGCCGAGCCACACATTGCCCACCGGCGGCGCGGGCAAATCTTTCCCCGGCCTCACCGTGCAGCATTTCTTCAAGCGCACCAGCATCGTGGAATACAATGCGAAGAGCATCCAGAAGGTCGTCCCGCACATCGAGACCTTCGCCGAAGTCGAACACCTCGACGCTCACGGACGCAGCGCTTCGGTCCGTAGTGAATAAGCAAGGCGCATCGCTTTGGCTTGCGTTTTAAGCGTCAACCTACTAGCGCCTCGCCCAGCTGATCTTGAGCCGAAAATTTCATTCTATCTATAACAACTTTTATATATAGAAGAATCAGCTCATCGTTATTGCATGATTCTACATCTAGAGTGTGTCATGCAAATGTGACAAACTATAGATTGTCATCTTTCTACAACCTGTGGCATTGATACTGCCGGAGGGGAAAATTGCATGACGACTAAAAGATGGAAGACTTGGACTCTTGGCCTCACGGCTATGCTCGTGACATCGGCTACCACCACGCACGCGCAACTCTTCGCTTCTGACTCTAATGACGACACGCTGGTCCGCGTGGAGGACAACGGATCCACCAGTACGGTGGGCCCCTTCGGCACGGGCAACATATCGGGCATGTTCTTCCACGAACAAAGCGAAACGCTCTATGCGATTGATAACGGATCTGACAACCTCGTCATCATCAACACCCATTCTGGCGCCGCCAGCCCCGTTGGCGCCCTGGGGACCAATGTCCGTAATCAAGCCGGCCTGACTTTCGATGCCAACAGCGGCACCACCTACTTCATCCGCGGGAACGGCGGTGGCTCAACCACGCCATTTTCCTCGACTCTTTTCACCGTTAATCTTGGGACAGGTGCCGCCAGCAACGTGGGCAATAGCGGCATCGCGGGCCAGGCCGTGGGGGCAGCCTACGATAATGCGAATGACATCCTCTACGCCATCACCAACAACAACTCTGGTGACGCCACAAACAACAACTCACTCTTCACCGTCAACACCAGTGATGGCAGCATGACCCGCGTCGGCGGCCTCGGTATTGAGGTTGGCAACGGTGGCCTGACTTTCGATAAAGAAGGCCGGTTGATGTTAATCCGCCAAAACAACCCGGATGGTCTCTACGAGGTTGATACCGTGACTGGTACCGCTGAACTCTTTACCAACATTCCCAACGGCACGAACGGTGTCGCCCTTTCGCTCATTCCCGAGCCGAGCACCGCCGCAGCTCTGATTCTCGCGGTTGGTTTCCTGAGCGCTCGCCGTCGATTTGGTCGTTATAGGTAGCCCTTTCCCGTTGGCGGAAAGTTAAGGGGGTGCACCCCTTGGCTTGAACGAAAGCCCGGTTGAACGCCACGGGATCACTAAAGCCACTTTGCCGGGCGACTTCCTTCACCGGCATCGAATAGGCCTGGAGTAAGAGGCTGGCGGTCTTCAGCCGTAGACGGCGGAGCATGGTCCCGGGGCTCTCCCCCATTTCCTCGTGAAACAGCCGGGTAAAGTGCTCCCGCGTGTAGCCCGCTCGATCCGCCAACTCCTTTACCGTCAGGGGGCGGTTGTGGTGATCCTGCAAGTACCGCACCGCATCTTGGATGGGAGAGGCGTTCAACTGCGGCGAACTCTCTAATTCTCGCACGAGCGCCATGAGGAATTCATACACCAGGGCACTGCCTTCCAGCCGATCCCGTATCGCATGGTTTTCTCGCCGCTCGGCCAAATTGCGAAACGCGCGCAGGGTCTCCCCCTCCGGATGGAGTGGCACGATACTGCCATACTGTTGGCGGACCTCCTGCCAAAACGCATCGGCACCAAAGAAGTTCATCCAGCAATGCGTCCAAAGTTCCGTTCCGCCGGGCGGATAGAAGTAGCGGCTCGGTTCGTTACGTTGTGCCAACATGGCGTGGTGAGTCGGCCAAGCCAGAAGCCCCTCGTCCTCGCTTTCGTAAAAGCCACCCCCGCTCAGATTATACTGAAAGATATGGCAGCCAGCCGGGCCCGCTAAACGGTTGTCCCAATCATAACTCGGGGAGCGTACTTCCTCGTAGGAGCAGGAAAAGATGAGTTCTACCGGTAAAGCCCTCATATCACGTATTATCTACCTTAAATCACATCTTACCTCTAGATATTCTTCATTAAATCGCAAATAGTTTACTTAGATCCAAACCAAAACATCAATTATGGCAACCAAAACAGCTTCCACCCACAACGACCACACCCAAAGTTCGCAACAGCCCGGCCTGAAAGGTGAGTTCAGCCGCCCCATCAAAGTCACCATGCTTGGAGCGGGGAGTTTTTTCACCGCTCAAATCGTTAACGACATCCTCCACATTAGTGGCCTCAAAGGCGGCACCATTGCCTTGGTGGATATTGATCCCAAGCGGCTCAGCATCGTCGAGCGCCTGATTAAAAAGCTCTTGGCTGACCGCGGCATCACCGACTGGAAGCTGGAGGCCAGTACTAACCGCCTCAAGGTCCTTCCCGGCACCGACTACCTCATCAATTGTATCGAAGTGAGTGGCGTCACCTGCGTCCGGCATGATAACGACATCCCGCTCAAGTACGGCGTGGACCAGTGTATTGGCGACACCATCGGACCGGGCGGCCTCTTCAAGGGCCTGCGCACGATTCCGGTCTGGTTGGAAATCCTCCGCGATTGCGAACGTCTCTGCCCCCAGGCTCTGGTGCTCAACTACACCAATCCGATGAACATGCTCTGCCTGGCGAGCGGACGCAGCAGCTCGATGTCCGTCGTCGGTCTCTGCCATTCCGTGCAGGGCACGTCTGCCCTTCTAGCTCGACGGGCCGGTATTCCGGTCAAGGACATGGAATGGGAATGCGCCGGCATCAACCACCTAGCTTGGTTCACCAAGCTTCGGCATAAGGGTAAGGATCTCTATCCTAAGTTGATGCGGATGGCCCGCCAGGACCTGACCGGCAAGCTCATCAACAAGGACGACAAGGACATCGTACGCAAGGACATGATGCTGCACTTCGGCGCTTTTATCACCGAGTCCAGTGGCCACCTCTCCGAATACCTGCCCTACTACCGGACCCACAAAAAGGAGATGCGGAAGTACATCACTCCAGGTTACGGCGGCGGATCGGGCTTCTACGCCAACGGCTGGCCGCAGTGGCGGAAGGATCGTGACAAGCACTACACCGCCTTGCTCAAGGGGAAAGAGCAGATGGACTGGGACCGCAGCTGGGAGTACGGCTCCTGGATCATCGAAGCGCGGGAGAAGAACCAACCCTTTGTCATCCATGGCAACGTGATGAACAGCAGCCCCGAAGGCAATGGCTCGCTCATTACCAACTTGCCGCACGACGGTTGCGTTGAAGTGGCCTGCCTGGTTGACCGCAACGGTATCCAGCCGACCCATTACGGTGCTCTCCCGCCACAGATGGCCGCGCTCTGCGACAGCAACATGCGGATGTTCGACCTCGCCGCCACGGCCGCGATGGAGAAGAGCAAGGAAGCTGCCATCCACGCCCTCATGCTTGATCCGCTGACCGCTGCCATGTGCACCCCGGCTCAGATCAAGGAAATGGCCCTCGAGCTCTTTAAGGCCGAACGTAAGTTCCTCCCCGGATTCAAATAAACCCTGGGGCAAGCTTCGGCCTCATGTTGACGGGTGTTAGGCCAGAGTTAAATCCACCCCAGTGGTGGCGAGCGCGGCTTCCACCTGCGGCCAAAGCCAGTCCAGCACGGCGTCGTTGACGGGCGAGTCCAGCCAAACGAAAAAGAGGCCACTCTCGTAACGACGGGCGACCACGGTCCGATCGGCGAAGGCGACCGAGATCGTGTGGCTGGCGTAATCGCGCCCCCGCATCCGGTCCATCACCGATTCGAGCGTCAGGCCAATGTGCGAAATGGCTTCGCGCTCGACCGGCGTATTGGCGCACCAGGCCAACAGCTCTTCGCCGGATTCAGCCTCGGGCAACAACCAACCGGCCGCGGCGACGCTCTCGATGAGCTGGATCTGTTTAAAGGCTTCTTCCATAGCTCCAAGCCACGAACTGGTCGCGATGTTCTTCTTCCATGCTCTCGGTCTCGAACACCGCCTGGCGGATGGCCAGGTTATCGGCCACCACTTCGCAGGTGTAACTCGGGCCGTAGATGGTGCAGCGGGTGAAATAGTCTGTCTCCAACGCCACGGCTAAGTCCGCCAATTGGCGGTAAATGCCGTAGGTCGTCGCCGAGGCGTTCTCGTGGTCGCCCACCTTCTCCCCTTCCATAATCTGGCCCATCAGGTCCGTGGACCAGTAGGAGATGAGCGAGGGAGCATCGAAGCGCTCCTCCGGCGAGACCAGGGAACCCGTTTGCGTGAGGTACGGGGATTGATTGGTGGAAAGCTCGTTCGGCTGGCGGCTGTCTCTCGCTTCTTCAAAGGTCGGGATTTCTGGCAGCTGAGAGGCATCCAAGGCGGGTGCCTCGGCCTCCATCTCCTCGCGGGAATCCAAGGCCGAGAGATCTGGCATCACCAGTGGCTCTGTTTCACGACTCCGGTCGATCACTTCGCCCGCGGGCGGGGCTTTCAAAATCTCCTGCCAAGGCACATCAATCGTCCGCGGCGGGATGTTGGTCAGCTTGTGGGTGGAGACCTCCAATTCAGAGGGCGACCAATTGAGCATCTCCTTCATCGCCTCCACGCCGGTCAGGTTGGGACACTGTGCATGGTAGAGATCACCGTTGTAGACGAAGATATCGCCGCTGTTGGACTCACTCGTCACGTGTAAGAGGGTGCTGTTCCCACTGAGGCACTCCACGCTGGCCAGATCAAGCAGGCGCACTTCCTCCCCGCTCGGACCGCGTCCCGCCTTGGCCGAAAGGCCACTATCGCCGACCGGACCGGGGTTGAGCAACTGGTACACCTGCCCGGCCGCAAACTGGAAGTCCTCCGGCGTCTCTGGGCGCATAAAGAAGCCATCCGCCCCATTTTGCACGGCTTGGAAGCGCTCCACCTCGTGGTTGGCGTCCCCCAAAGCGATCATTTTCGCCTTGGGCGCCCGATTTTTCAGCATGAGAAGGAGCTGCGAGCCATCAAAACCCGGTAATTTCAGATCTAAAATGACCAGATCGTAGACCGAGGCGTCCAAGCCCATGGCACGGAAAGGATCTGTCTCCAGGTTCACCATCCCCTGCTGACCGCTCTCCTCCAGCAGGTAATGCTGCATCTCATTCGCCCACGAAGGCTCGACCGAAAACACCAAGGCACGCTGAAACACCAGAAGAGTATTGGATTCCTCCCCGTCACGGACAAGGGAAATCGACGCAAAAGGGGTTGCCCCGGAGGCAATCCTGAAGAATGATACCCCCTCCCAAAATCATGGTCCCGAAGTTCTTGCACCGTATTCTCGCCGGTTTAGCCCGCCTGATCTATGCCCGCGCTGGCTTTATTGTCATCGCCGCCATCGTGGGGACGCTCGTCGCCGGCTACCTGACGTACCAAAATTTTGTCATCCTTAATAGCATCTCGGCTTTGTTGGATGAAGACTCCGAGAGCAACCGGGCCTATCTCCAGTATAAAAAAGACTTTGGCGTGGACGAAGAATACGTCCTCGTTCTACGGGGTGAAGACCCAGCCAAAAACCGCGCCGCCGCTGATGCCCTGGCGGAAAAACTCGAAGCCATTGGTGATGGCATCAAGCAGGTCTTCTACAAGATTGACTACAGCCCGCTCAAGCCCCGCCTCTTGCTGCAGGAAGACGTCGAAGGCCTCAAAGACGTCCGAGCGCAAATCCTCGGCATGACCGAGCGGCTTAAAGGCGACAACCCCACGCTCGATCTTTCCACTCTCCTCACCCAGACCAACGACAGCTTCGACGACGAATACCTGCGCGAAGCCGATAATTGGAAAGAGTTTCGCCCGTTCATCGCCCGCTTCCAGGAGATGATCTCCAAGCTCTCCGACTCCTTACAGGGGCGGGAGATTGAGCCCCTCTCCAATCCGCTGGCCGCTCCGGAAGCCGAAGCCGAAGAGAAAGTCCAGCAAGGCGCCCAAGCCGCTGCCGATGAGCCCACCGATCCTTATTGGACGGAGGACGAACCTAGCGCCGAGCAGGACAAGGAAGAAGAGCTCAACCTGATGTCATCTGCTGATGTAGATGCCATGCTGGCCGAGCGGGAATACGTCTCCTATCTCGACGGTAAGATGCTCATCGTCCTCGCCACCCCGGGCGTACGCGAAACCGATGGCGCCTCCCCCTTCACCCGCACCTTGGCCGCCATCCGCGAAGCCATGGCCGAGGTAGAAGAGAAGTTCCCCGGAGTGACCATTGGCCTAACCGGCGAGCCGGTCCTCAATGACGACGAGATGCAGACGGCCACGATTGATGCGACCCGGGCCTCGATCATCACGTTTGTCCTCATCACCGTCCTCTTCGGCATTTGCTATAAAGAACGCCTCCGTCCTTTCCTTGCCATCATCGTCCTCCTCTTGGCGGTGGTTTGGTCCTTCGCCTACACCATGCTCTCGATCGGCCACCTGAACATCATCACCCAGGCCTTCGTGCCGATGATGTTGGGCCTCGGCATTGACTTTGGCGTCCAAATTCTCGGCCGCTACGAGGAAGAACTAGCCCGAGGCAAATCGATCCGAGACGCCCTGACTGAGACGCTGACCAACACGGGCTCGGCCGTCCTGACCAGCGGCATCATCACCGCCGCCGCTTTCTACACGATGTGCTTTAATGATTTCGTCGGCTTGCGTGAGCTCGGCAACATCTGCGGCACTTCACTCCTCTTTTGCATCATCGTCAACCTCATCGTGCTACCCGCCGTGTTCGTCGTGCGCGATCGCCGCCGCACGCACGAAGATCTCGTCTTCCACGCCAAACGTTCCAGTTGGACGATGCCCGCCGGGCTGAATCAAAAATTCCTCAGCAAGCCCGGCATGCTGGCCGGAGTGGGCGGGGTCATCACGGTGCTCGCTCTCGTCATCGCGCCGTACGTTAAATTTGATTACAACCTGCTCAATCTCCAGAACCCCAAGCTGGAAAGCGTCATCGTCGAACATAAGCTGATCCGTGACATCGGCACCTCCAGCCTCTACGCCGCCGTCATCGTCGATAACCTGGATCAAGCCCGCGCCAAGACCAAGCAGCTCAAAGAACTCTACGGCATTAAGGAAGTGAACTCCGTGGCCGACATGGTGCCGCCCAATCAGGACCAACGCCTCATTTACGCCCGTGAGATCGTCGATGCCCTCCAGCCTCTCAAGCTCGACGCTCCCGACACGGGTAGCCTCGATCCCCAAGTCGTCCGCGAGCGCCTGGAAACGCTCCTCGCCAACTCCCAACAAGCGGTGCAAGAAGCGGAGAAATACCGTCGCATGTCGGGCATGGCTCGCGAGGCCATCAAAATCTTTAGTGGTCTGATTCCGCCGCTGGAACAAGCGGTCAATCAACTGAAAGAACTGGAAGCTGGCACGGCCCAAGAGCGCCTCGTCGCCTACGATGAAACGATCTTCAAGCCCCTCCGCACGGATCTAGCTTGGCTGCGCGAACAGAAAGTCGACCGCGCCATCACGCTAGAGGACGTGCCCACCGCCCTGCAAAAGCGCCTCATCGGTAAAGACAACAAGCTGCTCGTCCAGGTTTTCAGCAGCGAGGACATCTGGGAGCGCGAGCCACTCGTTAACTTCCTCGCCCAAGTCCGTTCGGTCGATCCCGACGTGACCGGCACACCAACCCAGAACGAAGCCTACGTGGAACTCCTGCGTGAGTCTTACCTCGAAGCCGCCATCTGGGCCTTCGTTGCCATCGTGGTCTTGATCTTCCTCCACTTCCGCAACGTCAGTTATGCGCTGCTGGCCATCTTGCCGTTAGTCCTGGGCGTACTCTGGACGCTGGCGGTCATGAGCCTGCTGGGCATCAAGTTCAACCCCGCTAACATCATGACCCTGCCCATGGTCATCGGCATCGGCGTGGCTTATGGGGTCTACACCATCGACCGCTTCCGCGAAGAAAAACGCCTCAACCTTTTCTCCACCAGCACGGGCAAATCGATCCTCCTTTCGGCCCTCACCACCATGATCGCTTTTGGCTCGATGATGACGGCCAGCTATACCGGCTTGATGAGTATGGGCCAGGTCATGACCCTGGGCGTCTTTATGTGTTTGCTGACCAGCATCATTTTCCTGCCTCAGCTGCTGGTCCTGATTTGGCCCTCAGCCCGAGGCGACGGTCCAGACACAAACGAAGGCGACGGCTCCGGTAAAACTGAGAAGTAGGGAAGGTGACGGCCTAGCCATCACCACCCCGTACGCCTACTTGGCCACGGGCTCGGCGGTCTCGGTCGGGGCGCCACTGCGCATCGCTTTAAAGAAACCTTGCCCTAAGTCCCAGATCGGTCCGGGGAACTTACCCAATTGCTGGATGGTGTCTTCCAGCCCATCGACAAAGCGGTCGATCTCCTTCTTACCCACCACCAGCGGCGGAAGAATCTTGATCGTATCCACACGATTCGCCGCCACTTGCGTGATGATGCGATGGCGCGTGAGGAGCGGCGTCACGATCAACTGCG
>CAWUJC010000039.1:0-10258 GCA_963922355.1 uncultured bacterium
GATCGGATCAAGCAGGTGATTTTTTCCAGTTTGGCGGAAGTGGTGGTGGGCGCACGGGTGCTGGATCTCTACGCCGGAACCGGGGCGCTGGGGATCGAGGCCCTCAGCCGTGGAGCTGCCAGCTGCACCTTTGTGGAGCAGACGACGGAAGGTGGGACGACGATCCGAGAGAATCTGCGGCACTGCCGACTGGAAGGTGAGGTGCTGAAGCTTGACGCGCGGCGTTTTCTGCAAGCCGGACCGCGAACCGGCCAGACTTTTGATCTTATCCTGGCAGACCCGCCGTACGAGAAGGTGAAGGGGAGTCTACTCGAGCAAGAGCTGCTGAGCCTCGTGCCGCCTTGGCTGTCGTCAACGGGACGCTTTGTTTGGGAGCATTACAGTGGCCAAGTTTGGCCACCCGACACCGAGGCAGAGTTGAAGTCCGTGGGCTGGCGTTTAATTCGGCATCGGGATTACGGGGAGACGGGCCTTTCCATGCTGACTCGGGCGGAAAAAGCGGAGGAGGGTTGATCTCTAGAACAAACTTCGTTGGACGTTAGTTTCCAGCTTATTAGGTGCTTTTTTTAGTAAATTTGAGTAAGAAAGTCTGTCGCTAAAATGGAAAAAGTGTGCATAAAAACTGAAAGTTTATGCTACCTTATACGTCTATAGCACCGCCACAGCTGGCATCATCAGTGCTACAGCTAAACCTATCATGAAGCCAAAAGCTTCCTCTACCCACAAGCCCCTGAAGGCTAAACTAAAAGCGAAACACAAGGCGATGAACCTGACGGAGCAGCTGTTCTTTGAACCGCCAGCTCACATGCGGGATCGTCGTCGCTGGCCCGTTTCGCGTTACGTGGAATAATCCACCGGCCTTCAGGGAAACCACGAGTAGACTACGTACGAAGTATCAACGCCGGGCCACGTGCCCGGCGTTGCTTTTTGAGGTGGCTTCTTTTCTTTAGCTCAGGCCGAACATCTCCTTCATGTGCGCCTTATGGGCGGCGTCATCCATGGAGGCGCGAGCACCGAGGAAGTCTTCTGCCCCGCCAGCCGCCGGATAGCGAAGCTTGGGTGTGTCGGTCGTGACGGACTCGAAAATGATCTCGGCCACTTCCACCGCTTCGGAGGCATTTTCCATGAAGGAACCAATCGCGTTGGTAAAGGATTGAACCAGCGGCTGGTACTCGGTCAGCGATTCGTCGTTGCTGATGTCAATCGAGGTATCGCCGAAATGCGTCTTGATGGCACCGGGCTCGATGACGACCATGCGCACGCCGATGGCATCCAGCTCGTATTGCATCGCCTCAGAGATACCTTCCACGGCGAATTTCGTCCCGTGGTAGAGCGCGCCAATCGGCAGGGTCATCTTCCCCGCGACGGAAGATATGTTGACGATGACACCAGACTTGCGCGAACGCATGTGCGGGAGGACGGCCTTGGTGGTTTCAAGCAGGCCGATGACGTTGGTGTCGAACTGGCGGCGAATGCTTTCGATGGGGGTGGCTTCCAGCGGACCAAAGGCACCGTAACCCGCGTTGTTGACCAGAACGTCGAGCTGGCCGAAGCGTTCCAGGGTGGCATCGACGGCCGCCGTGATCGAGGCGGGGTCGGTCACGTCGAGGCGGGTGACGAGCACATTCTCCAGGGCGGCGAGTTCGGCGCCTTTTTCGGGGGTGCGCATGGTGGCGACAACGTTCCAGCCTTTTTCGTGGAAGTAGAGGGCGGTGGCTTTGCCAATGCCGGTCGAACAGCCGGTAATCAAGATGGTCTGACTCATGGGGATTTCTCCTGGGGTTGGGTTGGTTTTTTCGTTCTGACATTCAATGTCAGTATGTCAACATTGACACAATGACGTATTTTGTCAAAATGAATTTATGCCAGAAGAGAAAACTGCCACTGTCGTTGCTGCCGCGCAACTGGCCTTCACCAAGTACGGCTTTAAGCGGGTGACGATGCAGGACATCGCCGATGAAGCGGGGATGTCGCGTCCGGCGTTGTATTTGGTGTTCTCGAACAAGGAAGAGATCTTCCGCGCCGTGATTTCCGATTTCTCCCAGAAGGCGATGGAAGAAATTCGCACCACGTATCCAACGCTGCCCACCCTGGAGGAGCAACTGACCTGTGCCCTGGAGGTCTGGACGGTCCGCGGCTACGAGTGGATCAACACCACGGCGGAGGCCAAAGAGATGGTTGATTGTACGCATGGCTTTGCCCGTGATCTGGTGGAGAAGGTGTATCAAGACTTCGATGCGCTTATTTTGGAAATCATCGCCTCGCATCAGGCCGAGCTGGAGAAACGGGGCCTCGATCCGGCGACCTTTGTTCGCCTCTTTTGCCTGGTCGCCCGAAGCAGTAAAGAGCACGCCCGCGATGTGGATGACTTGCGCCTCCTGCTGAAGGGCCTTGTCCGCATGTCGCTCACGAATTTGGGAGCGGAAACATGAGCGGGTCGCAGATGACCGCCCTGCAGGGCGACATCACGGAGCAGGAAGTAGACGCCATCGTCAACGCGGCGAACAGCAGCCTGCTCGGTGGGGGCGGCGTCGATGGCGCGATTCATCGTGCGGCCGGTCCAGAGTTGCTCGAGTCCTGTCGAACGTTGGGTGGCTGTAAGACCGGTGACGCCAAGATCACGCCCGGCTTCAAATTGCCGGCACACCACGTCATCCACACCGTTGGGCCGGTCTGGCGAGGTGGGAAGTACGATGAAGACAGCCTGCTGGCCAGTTGCTACCGCAAGAGCTTGGGCTTGGCCGAGGAACATGGGATCAACTCCATCGCGTTCCCGGCGGTGAGCACGGGTGTCTATGGCTTTCCGATGGACCGCGCTACGCTGCTGGCGGTTTCGGAAGTCGCCCAATTCCTTAAACGGCCTGACTGCACGATCTATGAAGTGCGCTTCGTCTGTTTCTCCGCCACAGACTTGCAGATCTACGAACGGGCGTTAGGCCACGGCGACTAGGGTTGTGTTTGCCTGAGCTTCCGGCATTCTATCCAGCCATGCCCAAGCCTGCTGTTCTCCAGCTCAAGAAGCGCGTGCCGCACCGTATTTTGCGGGGCCACCCGTGGGTCTACGCTTCGGAGGTCGAGCGCTTGGAGGGCGAGGCGGAGGACGGCGCGTTGGTCCATTGCCTGAGTCCACGGGGCGAGTTCCTCGGCAGCGGCTTGTACAACTCTCAGTCGCAAATCGTCTTCCGTCGTTTGACGCGAGAGAAGGTCGACGTGACGCGGGTCGAGGCCAGCCTCCTCCGTCCGGCTTTAAAGCGAGCGTTACATTTACGCGAGCAGATCAACCAGGAGCGCGGCACTGTGCCCGAGGCGCAGCGGTTGGTTTGGTCGGAAAGCGATTTCCTGCCCGGGCTGATTGTAGATCGTTACGGCGACATCCTGGTGCTCCAAACGTTGACCTTGGGGTTAGCGCAGGCGGAAGAAGAGATTGTCCAGATTTTAGACGAGCTGTTGCGTCCGGCTGCCATCTTGGCCCGCAACGACGCGCCGGTGCGGAAGCTCGAAGGGCTGCCGCAGGAAGTGAAGACCTGGCGAGGCGAGGTGCCAGAAGCCCTGGCCGTTGAATTGGTGGGGCTGAAGTGGGAGATCGACCTGCACGGCGGACACAAAACCGGGCTTTATCTGGACCAGTTAGACAACTACCGCGCGGTGGCCAACTACGTCCGCACCCGCGGCAGCCGAAGCGTGCTCGATGTCTTTTGTAATCAAGGTGGTTTTGCCCTGGCGGCAGCGAAGGCGGGGGCAGAGGAGGTGGAAGCCATAGATCAGAGCGCGGACGCGATCAAACGGGCTGAAGCCAATGCCACGCGCAACCGTCTTAAGCTCAACTTAACCGTGGATAACGCGTTCGATTACCTCCGGCGGCTAGAAGAAGCGGGCCGCCGTTACGATTTAGTCGTGCTCGACCCGCCTTCGTTTACCCGGAGCAAGGCGGCCGTGGCGTCGGCCTTGCGTGGTTATAAAGAGCTGCACTTACGGGCGGTGCGTTTGTTGGAACCGGGGGGAATATTAGCAACTTTTTGTTGCTCCCACCATATAGGTGCGCTGGAATGGCGTGGGCTTTGTGGTAACGTGGCGGCTGATACCGGCGTCTCCTTGCGTATCCTGCAATCCCTGGGCCAACCGCCCGATCACCCCACGCTGGTGGAGGTGCCCGAAACCGAATATTTACGAGGCTATGTACTGGAAAAATGCTAATCGCGATTGGCGGATGCTCACCCTGAGTGTCGTTGCGTGCTGGGTACTGGCTTTGTCCGTTGCTTCGGCCCAGTACACGTTTGGCGCCAAGGATGCTGACGGGAAGAATGTGACGTTGAACCCGGCGGGACAGACGACCTTGATTTTAATTGGGAACGACGATCACGAAGATGACCTCCGCGAAGCAGCCCGCGTGGTGGATGACATCCGGGGCAATCCCAAATTCCGCCTCTACGTGGTGGTGGATTTGCGCGATTCACTCGGCGGGATTGCGCCCAATCTGGTTTACAGCCAAATGAAGGAGAACATGGACGCGGAGCAACCCCAGCTGCGCGAGCTCTATAAGCTCCATGGCAACAAGAATAATCCCCGCAAGGACATGGCGACGTTCGCCGACTTCAACGGTCAAATCGTCGACCTGCTGGGCTGGAAGGATGAGACCGAAGACTATCTCCGCGCCGTGCTCTACGACAAAAACGGCCGGGTGGTGCAGCGTTGGAACGCGCTGAAGAAGAAGGATTATCCGCAGATGGGAGCCAAGGCTCGCACCGAGGTCGGCGGCTCGCCGGTTCGGGCGGCCAAAGCGGTCCCGGCCAATCCCTAATGAGTGCTTACGATTGTGCCAAATTGGCTTGATGTTGTGGCCAACGTCAACTAGCTTTTGGGACGTCTTGTCTCGCAGTTGTTGAGAGTCAAGCGCTCTCCCTATTCGCATGAAGCGCGTCGGTAATCATTTTCTTTCCCGACTGGTCAGTCGGCTCGACCGAGTGGGCCCGGAAGAGCTGCAGAATTACCTCCAACAGTTGGTGCGTGAGCGCGGTTTTCTTGAGACGATTTTCAACACCCTGCAGGAGGGTATTCTAGTCTTGGATGCCAAGGGCAAAATCACGTACCTGAACGACAGCATCCAGCGCTTGCTGGGCTTTGGTGAAGAGGCGCTGGGCAAGGAAGTCGGGCATTACCTGCGCGATACGGATTGGGACTGGCCGCGCTTGCTGAAAGAGCGGCAGGTGCTCAACCGCGAGTTGGAGGTTTTCTATCCCGAGTACCGGATGCTGAACTTTTATCACGTACCGCTGGCCAAGAAGGAACTAGGTTCGGCGTTAATTTTCCATGATATCACCGCCACGGCGGAAGAGACGCAGGAGCGGATCGAGAGCGAGCGGCTCAAGGCCATTACACTACTCGCCGCGGGCGTGGCCCATGAGTTGGGCAACCCGCTCAATTCTCTGCACATCCACTTTCAACTCATCGAGCGTGATTTACGCAAGCTTAAGGCCAAGACCGAAGAAGGGGCGGTGGACCCGCTGCTCGAGTCCGTCCAAGTAGCGCAGCGGGAGATCGGGCGGCTTGACAACATCATCAGCCAATTCTTGCGCGCCCTACGGCCCGAGGGCAACGAGCGGAGCGCCCAGCAAATCAATGACGTGGTGGAGGAGTCGCTCAACTTCCTCCGTCCCGAGTTGGATGATCGAAGCATCCTGGTCGAAGCCGAGCTGGCGAAGGACCTCCCGCCGGTGGAAATCGACGTCACGCAGCTCAAGCAGGCGCTCTACAATTTGATCAAGAACTCGATCCAGGCGATGCCAAGCGGCGGTGTCTTGCGGGTGAGCACGGGGCGAAACGATACCCACTTGCTGGTCTCCATCACCGATAACGGCTGCGGGATCGATGCCGAGACTGTGGCCCGCATTTTCGATCCCTACTTCACCACGAAGCAGAAAGGCAGCGGCCTCGGGCTATTCATCGTGCGGCGGATCATCCAACAGCACGGGGGCGAGCTGGCGATCGAAAGTGAGCCCGGGCAGGGGACGACGGCTCGCATCATCCTGCCGCTGACCGAGCGCCGCGTGCGCCTTCTGACGGCGGGCGATCCGGGAGAAGACGGTCCCAAGCTGGTGGATGTCGAAGCAGAAGCAATTCCGGTGGCGGCGGCGGTGGCGACCGCAGCGGAAGACGAAGACGACGCCTCGCTGGAACCTGTCCTAAAACCAAAAGCGAGTAAGCGTCGCGCGCGGAGGAAGTCTTGATGAATTGGGACGATGAGACGCAGCCGACCCTGTTGGTCGTGGAAGACGAGAAGAACACGCGCGATGGTTTGCGCCGCGCGCTGGAGGACCGCTTTGAAGTCTACCTGGCGAGTGATGCCGCCGCGGGGCTCAACGTGCTGGAGAGTGAGTCGGTAGACCTCCTGCTCACGGATTTGCGCCTTGGCGGTGAGATGGACGGGATGGAGCTTTTGGCGAAGGCCAACGCGTTGCAGAAGCCGCCGGTCTGTGTGTTGATGACGGCGTATGGCTCGGTCGATGTGGCGGTGGAAGCGATGCGCCAGGGGGCTTATGACTACGTGACCAAGCCGCTCAATCTCGACAAGCTGGAGCTGCTGCTCCAACGCGCCTGGAAGGAACGCAAGACCGAGGCGGAGAACGTCCAGATGCGCCAGCAGCTCGACGAGCGTTATGGCCTGGAGGAGTTGATCGGTGAAAGCGCGCCGATGCAGCAGGTCTTTGATCTCATTCGCCAAGTGGCGAACTCCACCGCGACGGTTCTGATCGAAGGCGAGAGCGGCACGGGCAAGGAATTGGTGGCCAAAGCACTGCACCAGTTAAGCGGGCGGAAGAACAACCGTTTTATGGCGGTGCACTGTGCGGCGCTCTCGCCCCAGTTGCTGGAGAGCGAGCTCTTCGGCCACGAACGCGGCGCTTTTACCGGTGCGACCAGCAAACGCATCGGGCGCTTCGAGGAAGCGAACCATGGCACGATTTTCTTGGACGAAATTGGCGAAATCGATCCGGCGACGCAGGTGAAGTTGCTTCGGGCCTTGGGCTCGCGGACGATCCAGCGCGTGGGGAGCAACCAGGAAATCCAGGTGGATGTCCGGGTCATCGCCGCGACGAATAAGATTTTGGAAGAACAGGTGGCCAAGGGTGACTTCCGCGAAGATTTGTTCTTCCGCTTGAATGAAGTCCCGATTCCACTCCCACCACTTCGCGATCGGAAGGAAGACATCCCGGCGTTGGCCGCCTCCTTCATCCAAGAGACGGCGAAGGAGAACAAGAAGAAGACCAAGGGCCTGACGGCGGAAGCCAACGAAGCGCTCCAGCGCTACGATTGGCCGGGCAATGTGCGGGAACTCCGGACGGCCATGGTCTACGCCGTTACGCTGGCGCGGGGCGAGCGGATCGGATTAAAAGATTTGCCGCCGCGGGTTTTAGGCGGTAATCCTCGCGCCCTGCTTGGCACCGGTTTTGGCACCGCCGACCTGAACTTAGAGCGGATGGAAAAGCGCCTGATCGAGGCGGCCTTGAAGCAGTGCCAGGGGAACCGCACGGAAGCGGCCAAAAAGCTGGGCATCAGCCGGCGCACCTTGCACCGCAAGATAAACGAGTATCATTTAGAGTAACTTTCCATGGCTGTTCACGATTTCATTCACTCCCTGGAGCTGGGCCGTGGCCGACGGCTCATCCTGCTCTTCTCAATTATCGCGATCAGCGCTTTCGTCGGCGTGCTTTATATCTTTCTGGAGTTTAGTGGCTTCCATCGCATCAGCTCGATGGATAACGCGCAGTTGGCGCGTTCGCTGGCTGAAGGACGGGGCTTCACCACGAACTACATTCGACCCAACAACCTGGCTCAGTTGCGGGCGTATTATGAGACCAAGCTGGGGCGTCCGGCGGCTGAGGTGGCCGTTGAGCGCTTCCCGGAAATCAACCGGGCGCCGCTTTATCCGGTGCTGCTCTCCATTATTTACCGCACGCCGGCGGTGAACTTCGAACAGGACCCGCGGGAGATCTTAGACCAGGGGTACCGGCCCGAGATTGCGGCGATTGTCTTTAACCAACTGGTCTTCACGGCCAGCGCCTTTGTCTTATTGGTCTTGGCCGTCCGGATGTTTGATTGGCGGGTCGGGTGGTTGACGATGACCGTGTATCTGACCTGCAACGCGATGTGGTTGTTTACGCTCTCGGCGATGCCGACCAACCTGGTCATTCTGTTCATTGCGTCGATGACCCTTTGCTTGCACGAAGCCATCTGGGCGGATGAGTCGGATAATACCTGGCCCGTGTGGATCTTGTTGCCGATGAGCGCCGTCTTCTTCGGGCTGACCGTCTACACCCAGTACATTTTTGTCTGGCTGTTGATTCCTTACATCCTCTTCGTGCTGGTCGCGTTTCGCTTTCGCCTCTTGCCGGCGCTCGTCACCGTCGGCCTCGTCGTGGCGTTGATGGCTCCGATGTACCTCTATCTTTATCAAAAGAGCGGCAACCCGCTGGGGGGGAATCTCCAACTCTTGATTGCGTCCGAGGCAGAACTCGGGGCAACCGAAGTGGAGAAAAACTACATTGAGGCCTCGGGCGGCCGGATTAAGTCCATTTTGCGGAAAACGATTGAGGGGTTCTCCAACGCCTTTGAACATTTCTTCTCCTTGAGTGGCTCCAGCTTGGCGGTCGTTCTTTTCCTGGTCAGCTTTCTCCATCCCTTTAAACGACGGCGCGTCCTTCTGCTCCGGCTCTTTGTCGCTGGCATGCTGTTCTTTTCCATTCTAGGGACCTCGCTGATTTTCCCGTCGCCCGAAACGCTCTCGGAACTCAATCCGATCATTCCGTTTTGGCCTCTCATGGCGGCCTACGGCGTGGCGATGTTCTTTATCCTCCTCGATCGGACGGGGATCAACCTGGCGCTTTTGCGAGGGGTGATTATTGCGATTTTCCTCCTGCTTTGTGCTACGCCCATGATTCTGCAGCTCTTGCCGCCTGGGTCGCCCCGCGTGATGTACCCGCCGTACCATCCGCCGATGCTTCGCTTCATGACCAAGGGGGTCAATCCGGGCGAAATGATGATGTCGGACATGGCCTGGGCAACCGCCTGGTATACGAACCGGACGTCGCTCCTGATGCCCAAGAACTTGGAGCAATTTTACGCCATTCACGGCGACCATCACCCCGTCAAAGCCCTGTTGCTCACTCCCATTACTTGGGAAGAATCGTTGATTGATATTGACAAAGGTAAACTTGAAAACTGGGCTGTCCTCATTAAACGCGAGGGTATTCCGGAAGGTTTCCCGCTAACCTTCCCCACCGCTTTACCTCCGAACGATGACGAGTATCTGTTCTTCTCGGACGAGCGCCGCTGGGAGTCTCAGTAAGGTTACAATTTTATGTCGGTTTTGTGACAAAAATTTTTCTAACTTCTTGCTTGTCGGGGACAAGCCACTTCCACTAGCTTAGGAACCATGCTGGGAGGACCCAAGAAACTGCTCTTCACTCTGACACTAACCGCGTGCGCTGCGGCCACGTGCTTGGCAGGTGATTTCGAGGCGGAAACAGACGGCAAAACCGTGGATTTTGATCCGGGTCTCGCCCCGCAACGTAATCCTTTCAACTTTAGTGTTGGTGTTCGCGGTGAGTACGACGACAACTCCAACACCAGCGAAACGGATCCGCAGGATGCTTGGAAGGTTTGGCTTTCGCCTTCGATCGTTTACACCGCCCCGGTGGATAATACCTTGATCAGTTTTGGTCTGACTTACTCCGCTGTCTTCTTTGTCGGCGGCGCGGCGGACACCCGCATCGATCAGCGCGTCAATTTCCTCACCCACATCAACCACACCTTCAACGACCGGGTGAACTTTGACTTCCGCAATCGCTTCCGCTTCTCGCAAGAACCGGAAGCCCTGGGTGACCTGACGGTCTTCGAAGTCGATGGCAGCTACTTCATTAATACGACCACCTTCCAGCTGGGGATCGAGTGGACGCCGCTGCTTGGCACCACCACCTTCTACGAACTGGCTTATTACGACTACACCAATGGCCGCCTTGGTGACGTTAATAACCGTATTTCCAACTACATTCGCCACGACTTCCGCTTCCTGGTTTGGCCGACCGTAACACTGGTTGCCGGCGGCGGCTGGCGCGATATCCACTACTTTGACCAGGACCGCGACTTCTGGAATGCCTACGGCGACTTCGGGGCTGACTGGCAGGCGTTGCCCAACCTGACCGTGGGTGCTCGCGCTGGCTTCATTTACACCAATTCGGAAGTGTCCGGTACCGGCTGGCGTCCG
>CAWUJC010000040.1:0-10118 GCA_963922355.1 uncultured bacterium
AGCAGGCTGCCGTTGCCCGCGCGGCAAGACAATCTCCTGCGGCGGGAACGCCTCCCCATCTGCGGCGCGAAATTGCGCACCGCGAGCGAGCCCTCCGCCAAGCCAAGACGCAGCTAGAAAAGCGCCAGCGTGAAGTCACCACGGCGCAAAAAACGCATCGCGAGCTGGAAGCCAAGGTGCAGCAAATCTCGCAAGAACGGGATGAACAGCGTCAGCAATTTGAGGCCAAAGAAGCGGAGGCCAGTCGCCTTTCCACCCGTCTTGCCGAAGAGGAACCGCGCGCCCGTGCGTTGAGCGAACAAGTCAACCGACAGAACGCAGAAATCCAAGCGGCGCAAGAACTTCTCCAGCGCCATAAAAGCGAAATTTCTCGTCGAGAAGAAGCCGTTCTTGAAGCCCAACGTCAAATCGAATCGCTGGAAAAAGACAACGCTCAGCGCGCGACCGAGTTGGAAACTGCTCGTCAACAAGCTGACGCTGATTTAGCCAAACTCCAGAGCGCGGTCGACGAACGCGAAAGCCGCCTCCAGCAGCTCAGCCAGGCCAAGTCCACGCTTGATCAGGAACATCAGCAGCTACAGGAAAAGCTGCAGAGCCATCAGGCGCAGGTTCTCCAAGTCCGAACCGAACGGGAGAACCAGCAACAGCGAGTCCAGGAACTGGAACGCAAGGTCCAGGATCGCATCACCATGCTGGAGATGCTGCGTAAGGATAAATCGGCTTTGGAAGATGAGCATGCTTCCCTGCGCAACAAACTCCGCCAGCAAGAAGACAAGCACAGCGCTTTTGAGCAAGAGAAGGCATCACTGATTTCCGAACGTGACAAGCTCTCGAGCAAGTTAGCGGAACATTCCACGCAAATTCTAGCCGTCACGACGGAGCGAGAAACGCACCAGAAGCGAGTCCAAGAACTCGAGCAAGAGCTAAATACCAAGACCAAGACGCAAGACGATCTCGCCAAGTCGAAGGAATTACTGGAACGGGAACGCGACTCCCTCGAGAATCAGCTCAAGGAGCACCAAGCTAAAATCGATGCCGTTAGCTCTGATAAAGAGGCGCAACAAAAACGGGCCGACGACCTCCAGAAGCGCACGGAAGACCTCCAACATCAAGTTGAGGACAAGACCAAGGCCGAGCAAGAGTTGGCGAAGACCAAGGAATCTCTGGAGCAAGAGCGACATTCCCTGGAATCCAAGCTCAAGGAGCACGAAGACAGAATTAAGGCGGTCGACGCTGAAAAAGAAGCTCAGCAAAAACGGGCGGAGGACCTCCAGAAGCGCACGGAAGATCTCCAACACAAACTCGAGGACAAGGCCAAGGTCGAGCAAGAGTTGGCGAAGACCAAGGAATCCTTGGAACAAGAGCGACAGTCCCTGGAATCCAAACTCGAGGATCATCGGGAACAGATTGAGACCGCCAAGCAGGAGAAAGACCAGCAACAGCAGCGGGCGAAGGACCTCCAGAAGCGTACGGAAGATCTCCAACACGAACTCGAAGGTAAGGCCAAGGCCCAAGAGGAATTAGCCCAAGCAAAAGAGTCCTTGGAACAGGAGCGCCAGTCTTTGGAGGCCAAACTCAAGGAGCACGAAACCCAAGTTTTAGCCGTCACGACGGAACGCGAAAACAACCAGAAGCGCGCCGATGATCTCCAGCGTCAACTCGATGATCAAACCAAAGCGCATGACGAGTTGACCAAAGCGAAAGCCTCACTGGAGCAAACCCGCCAAGATGTCCAAACTCGCCTCACTCAACGGGAAGCTGAACTCAAAAGCCGCGACGAAGAAAAGTCATCGCTGGAGGATGAGCTAGCCAAGATGCGGCCTCTGGTCGAGGAGCATCCCAAGCTTGTCGAGCAGATTAGCCAGCATCACCGTGACGTCGAGGCGATCAAACAGAATTTGACCGCTACAGAGGTGGAACTTAAGGAACGTCAAAACGAACTTGGTGACTTGCGGGAACTTCTAACCGCCGCCCAGAGAGAACGCGACAACCTCCAGCTTGCCGCCACGACCACGCGTGCCCTCGCCCATCGCCACCAACGGGCGTTGCAAGCCGCCCAAAAGGACATCAAGCAGGAACAAGCCAAGAGCCGCCAATGGCGTGCCGCCGCCCAACAGCTTGAGCACGAGCGCAATCAGGCACAGAGCAAACTCGACATTCAGGCCCAGGAAACCCAGGAAGCATTCCAACACTTGGAACAAACCAAGCTGGAACGCGACCGCGCTTGGGAGGCACATAAAACGGTTTTAGCGGAACGTGACGAAGCTCGCGACCAACATCGCGAGGCCAAAGAAGAGATCGAGCAGATCAAAGAAGATACCGCCAATTCGCTCAAGGTGGTCGAGGCAGCCAAGAAGGAAAAAGAAGCCGCTGAGCAAGAACGCGACAAGGCAAACGAAGCTGTCGCGCAGGCCGAGAACGTGCGCGGCCGCATCATCGAACGTTTAGAGCAGGAAGAAGACCGCAACCGTGTTTTGCGTGGTAAACTCAAGCAGGCGACCGAAGATACCCTCGCCAAGAATCGCAAGTTGGAATTTCTCGAAGGGAGCCTGCGCGATTCCAGTAAGCAACTCGAAAAGGTTCGCGAGGACTTGGAGAAAGAGCAACTCGCCACCCAACGCCAAGCTAAGCTGGCGGAAGAACGGCAAAAGAATCTCACCTTGGCGGAAACTCGTCTGAAGGCCTACGAGGCCGATCGCCTTCGCCAACAGGATGCCGCTCGTGATCAAGCCTCCAAACTGGCCGAAAGCACGGCACGAATTGATTCCCTCCAAGCCCAACACCATTGGAGCGTCGATAAGCTCCGCGAAGCTCTGGCCAAGGTACGTTTGGCCGATGGTCGCAGCTCTCAGGCCGAAGCTCGCCATCGCGCCGCCATGCAGTCGTTGCAGGAAGTTCCAGAGCGGGAGAAGCAGTTCCAGGCCCACCTCCTAGGCGAGATGACCGGCGTTCGCGAAGAGCTGCATGCCGCACGTGTCGAACTCAACGAGCGCACCGAACAACTGGCCTCTGCCAAGGGGGAAACCGAAGCCCTGCAGCAAAAAATCGAGGAGGCATCGCACGAGCACGACAAACTCCTCAAAGAATTTCACACCACCGAAGGCATCATCCATCGTCTGCGGAAGGCCGACTCCATCAGCGAGGATACTTTGCGGGAAAAAGATCAAGAGTTAGCCCGTCTGAAGAAAGAGCTGGCGCAATCTCAAAACGAGACCAAACGCAACAAAGCCCGCGTGGTCGAAGCAGTGCAAGCCTCGGAACGCCTGCTTAAGACCGGGAATTCGACCAAGACCGAATTGACCAAAGCCCGGCATGAGCTGGATCGCTTGCGCATCGAACGTGAGAACAAGTTAGAGCCGGATCTAAAGAACGAGATGCTTCGCCTCCGCAACGAGTTGGAAGCCACGCAAGCCAAGCTCAAGGTCGCAGAAAGCAAACTAACGGAGATGGAGCAGTCCGACGCGCGCAAACGCATCATGTCGCCGGACGAAGAAAAGCTACGCGAAGAAGTCAGCACGCTGAAAGCCAAGCTCCAAGAACAGAAGACCGAGCAAGGTCTCCTCGCCCGTGCCGCCGAGCAAAAAGCCGCCTTACAGGAACAGCTTGATAAAGCGGAAGCGAAGCTGGAAGAAGCCGAAGCCACGCGAAAGAAGGCGGATCAACTCAGCGAAGAGATCCGCTCCCATCAACCGAAACTTGCGGCTCACGCCGAGTTAAAAAGCCGCCTCAAGGCCCGCGAAAGCGAGTTGGGCCAGATGCGCAAAGACCTCGACAAAGCCAAAGCGGAAGCCAAGCACGAGGACGCCGAAGGTCATTTACGCGACGCGCAGAATCGAATCAAAGAACTCGAGGAAGAACGCGATGCGCTGCAAAAGCGAGTCGAAGAGAAGCTCCCCGAAATCATGCTGGGCAACGAAGCCGTCGACCATTTGGAGAAGCAACTTGCTGAAGCATACGGCCGCCTCTCCCACCTCGTGGGAGAGCAAGAAGTGCAGCTTAGCGGTAAGCAGATTCAACACGACGTGCAGCTTGAGACCCAGAAGGGCGATTACGAGAAAGCCCTCGCCAGTTTGCGGGAAACGAATTCTCAAGCGCTCACCAAGGAACGTGAGATCGCCCAGCAAATTACCCAACGTGCGGAAGAAGCGGAAGCTAAGCTTCAAGCCATTCGGGAGAAGCTGCAAGCCGAGCGCGCTCAATTTGGCCGCCTGAGCCAGGAGCTCGACGGCGGCAAATCCGAACAACTTTCCCAGGCCAACCAGGAACTTGCCCTCTGGCAGCAGTATGCGGAAACAGAAGTATCCCGCCTCAATGGCGAGTTGGAAGAATCCCGCGCCGGCCATCAGGCTGCATATCAGGCCATGCTTCAACTTCAGCGCCAATTGGAAGAGGCACAAAAGAATGCCCAGGCCAAGCAGGCTTCGGCTCCTCCGACGGAACACATGCGGGTGTTGCAGCAGGAAATCACCCAGCTACGTGAAGATCACGAACGGGTAGCCGCCCTCACCGGTGAATTGGAAGAAACCCGACGTCAGCTCGGCCAAGTGGAGAACACGCGGCAAGAGGCTGAATCCCGCGCTCTTCAACTCGCTCAGGAACTTCAGGATGCTCGCGCCGCTGCCGCCCAAGCTCCGCAAGACCCCACAAAGACGGGTCGTTTGGCCCAGCTAGAAAGCCAGCTCAGCCAAAGCCAGCGCGATCTGCACAGCGCTCGGGAAGAAGTTGTCCGCCTCACCACCGATATTGCCCGTGCTCACATGCCGGAAACCATGGAGCGCGAGCAGGAGCGCCTGCGTCAACGCGTCGCGGAGCTGGAAGCCAAGCTCAAGGAAGCCCTCAAGCAAATGTAAGCCCGCTTACTTCTTGAGGAAGTAACCCCGCTGCTTCTCGGAGATTGGCATCTCAAGTCTTTCCATCACGGCGAGCATGTCTTCCCAGGTTTTACGCTTTTCGGCGAAGTCACCTTTGTCCCGCAACAAGTAGGAAGGATGGAAGGTCGGCATCAGCGGAATGCCGCGATACTCCTTCCACTGGCCACGAAGCTTGCGAATGCCGCGCAACCCCAGCAGGCCCTCAATCGCGGTGGAGCCCAAGGCCACCAAAACTTTAGGCGCGATGATATCAATCTGAGCCTTGAGGTACGGACTACAAGTATCCATCTCCTCTGGAGTCGGCTTACGGTTCCCGACCGGTGCGTCAGGCCGACATTTGAGAATATTGGCGATGTAGACTTTGTCTCGGGACAGTCCCATGGCTTGAATCATTTTCGTCAACAATTGTCCCGCGGGACCGACAAAGGGTTCCCCTTGCCGATCCTCTTCCTGGCCGGGAGCTTCTCCCACAAACATCAGATCCGCCTCCGGAGTCCCCACGCCAAAAACGGTCTGGGTGCGGGTGGAGGCTAGCTTGGGGCATTTCTGACATTCAGCCACGCGCTCGGCCAAATGCTGGAGCTTCTCCTCTTTGCTACCGCCGGTAATTTCGAAGCTAGGTTCGGCTACTTTGGGCGGTGGAGCTGGCTTCGAGGCTCTCTTCTCGACAGCGGGCGGGGTAGCCGGGCGCGGTTGAAAGACGGAAGGGGCAGCTTCTTTATTCGGCGAAGTCGACGTTTGACTTGGAGCTGCCGTGCGCGATGCGGCATGCCCCCCTCGGGCCTGCTTGGCCAAAAGGTTAAGGCCAGCGCGAGCCTCGGCGCTCAGGTCGATCTCCCGCACCCCTTGCTGGCGAAGCAGAGTCAAATACGTGGCCAAAACGGTACGCGTTTCCAACGGCATCCGCGGAGCATACGCCGCTCGACTCACTTTGGCGAGCGGTGATCCAAGCTTCCTCGGCTGATTTCTTTGACCTGCTTCAGCACCTCGACAAAGTCGTCCGGCAACGGGGCCTCGAAGCAAAGATCATCGCCGCTCACCGGATGATGGAAACCCAAGACCCGGGCATGGAGCATCTGACGTGGGACCTCTAAGCCAGCGATCGAATAAGCCCGACCGTAAAGGGTATCTCCTAAAATCGGATGCCCCAGGTGGGATAAGTGAACGCGAATCTGGTGAGTCCGCCCCGTGTGGAGAACGCAACGCACCAAGGCAATGCCCGAACGCTGAATGGGCCATTGTTGTTCGACCGTGAAGTCCGTGTGGGCCGCCCTCCCTTCCGCCCGCACCGCCATCTTCTTACGATGAACCGGATGTCGGGCAATCGGCTCCCGGCACGTTTTGATCGGATTGCTCCAGCGTCCCCGTGCCAGCGCCGCGTACTCCTTGTTGACGGTGCGTTCCTGGAATTGCTGACCTAGCCGCTCATGGGCCAGATCCGTCTTGGCCACGACCATCAGGCCGCTCGTATCTTTATCCAGGCGATGGACAATCCCGAGGCGTTCTTCTCCTCCCCGGTTGGCGAGGTGATCGCCACAATGATAGAGCAAAGCATTCACCAGCGTGCCCGAGGCGTGGCCCGCCGCCGGATGCACGACCAAGCCGGCAGGTTTGTTCACGACCAGAACATGCTCGTCTTCGAAGCAGATATCGAGGGGCATTTCCTCGGCTTGAGGGGCACCTTCCGCAACTTCTTCCACCACCGCTAAGGCACGGGGTAATAACAAGATAGCATCTCCGGCGCGCAGTTTATAGCTGGGAGCCAGTTTGCTTGGCGCTGGGTCCACCTGGACCGCGCCTTCCTTGATTAAGCTTTGGACGTGGTTACGCGAGCGCTCGAGATGAGTCGCCAAATAGGCATCGAGGCGTTGGCCGACGGCTGGTGCTAGCTCATCTGGGGGAATCCTTTCCATGTCGTTGATTACCATTGCATTTACCATCAATGCCCGGTAGGTTTTTCCGGGCATGGATTCCGCGATCGCCTCTTCCAATATTATCGCCTGCCCGAAGTGCGGAGGGCAAATTGATGTAGCAGGAATTGAGACCGGGTCTGAACTGGTCTGCCCGCTTTGTGGCCATGAGTTTACGCTTTCGCGCCAATTCAGCAACCTCTTGTTAGAAAAGCAGATCGGCGCCGGTGGGATGGGCGCCGTGTACATCGGTCGCGATACGTCCCTGGACCGCGTGGTGGCGGTCAAAGTGCTGAAGACCGAACTGATCGAGAACAAGCGCTTCTTCGATACCTTCCTGCACGAGGCGGAAATCACCGCGCAGATGAACCACCCCAACATCGTGCAAGTGTATGGCTTTGAGCATCACGATGATCGCTACTTTCTGGTGATGGAGCACATCTCGGGCGGCACGCTTGATGACCGCATCACCCAAAATGGCGGCGTGACCGAGCTGGAGGGTCTGGAAATTGGAATCGGCGTCGCCGCAGGGCTGAACTTCGCGAACCAGAACGGGCTGATCCACCGCGACATCAAGCCCGGCAACATTCTCTTCGGGAACAATGACCAGCCCAAGGTGGTGGACTTTGGCCTCTCAGTCCGGCACGACGGGGAAGATGCTTTCGAGGGCGAAATCTGGGGTACGCCTTACTACGTGGCTCCGGAGAAGTTGGAACGCCAGCCAGAGGACTTCCGCAGCGACATGTACAGCCTGGGAGCGACTCTCTTCCACGCGATTGCCGGTCGCCCGCCTTATGATGCCGAAGACCCGAATGAAGTGGCGATGAAGCACCTCAACGGCAGCTCCGTTTCGGTCAAAGCCTTTGCCCCCTCCGTCTCGAACGAAACCGCCTACGCCATCTCGAAGACCATGGCGCGTTACCCCGATGAACGCTACCAGAGCTACGAAGAGATGATCAGCCAGTTTGAAGACGCCAAACGCCGCGTCTTGGCCCGTGGCATGGGCAACGTGGAAGGCCCCGTTGACCTGACTGACCACAAAAAACAGAAGCAGACCACGTACATGTTACTCGGCTTGCTCATCCTGAGTCTCCTGGTCATTGGTGGCGCGGTCTATGCCGGCTTCTTTATGGGCAAGGGCCAAGGCGATCTCGATTCTTATGACCCCAACAAGGGGAAGGTCATCGAGCGAATCGAATAACCCTCCGATTGAAGCTTGGGTGGACAAGCCTCTGGTTCAGTTTAGGGTGCGTGGCGGTTCGCTACACCATCGATCCGATGACTGCCCGCCTTTTTCTATTCTTGTTACTTGCCGGTTTGTGGAATCTCTCTTCCACGCTGGGCGCTGAAGAAGAGTCCCCGCAGCCGGAAGATCCGAAGCTTGTCCTGGCAGCCGAGCTGAAGGAAGAAATGCCCGAGCGGAGACTTCGGATTGCCACCTACGTGGCACCGCCCTTTGTGCTGAAGAACGAACAGGGCGAGTGGGCCGGCATCAGCATTGATCTCTGGAAGGAGATGGCCCAGGAACTGCACCTGGACTACGAATTCACCGAGATGCCGCCAGCCGACATGCTTCTAGCAGTAGAAAGTGGAGCCGTTGATCTCGCCGTCGGCCCTATCACCATCACCGCGCAGCGGGAAGCCAAGCTCGATTTCACCCACCCGTACGAACAATCGGGACTTAGCCTTGGGATCAACCAAACACCGGAATCGGGAATCTTGCCCTACTTGAGAATGGTCTTCTCCTGGGGTTTTGTCTCCACCATCCTGGCTGTACTCTTTGTTACGTTACTTGCCGGGTTTGCACTTCGGCTCTTTACCCGTCGTACCACGCAGGATCAAGTCGACGACAAGGCTAACGAGGACGCGGGCCATGCCTCTTTCAGTTCCGCCATTACCAAGATGCTCTTCTGCTCTCGGGATCAAAACTCAGGCAATATTATTGGCCGAGTGATCATCATCATTTGGATGTGTGTCTGCGTGGCGATCATTTCCACTTTTACCAGCACCGTGGCCGCCTCAATCGCCAGCAGTGCTTTCAACGCGAACCGTACGGCGCAGGAACGCCTGAAAAGTTCGGTGGTGGGTACGGTTGAGGATTCCTGGAGCCACGCCTACCTGGATCAACATCGAATCCTCTCCCAAGCCTATCCCACGCTGCTTGAGGCCATGGCGGCGGTCAAAGCCGGCGAAATCGACAACATCCTCTATGATCGCCCCATCCTGCTATACTACAGTCTCCGAAAAGATGGCGATTTCCTCACTCTGCTGCCCCAACAATTCGGCCGGGAGGACTACGGCTTCGCCTTGCCACAGGGGAGCCACCGCCGCGACGAATTTAATCAAGCCATGCTGCGTCTCCTAAAATCCGAGGCCTGGCCAACCATCCGCTTCAACTATCTGGGCGCGGAATAGCCCTCTTCCGAACGGTAATTTAAGCTTTCGGCGCAGGACTTTTCACTTACATTACCGTCAATGATAAGTCGGCGTGCAAAACGCGCGGCCATTGGCTTTGTCTTTGTGGGCGTCATCGCCCTCATTCTCTTTTTCTCGGTTGACCGTTACCTGGCCAATCAGGCTGAAATCCAGCGGCTCAACCAGGAGAAGGCAGACATCAAGCCACGGCCCCAGAATGTCTACACCATCCGGCGCGAGTCCCGCGACCAGCAACGCACCTACTCTGCCCAAATTCAGCCCTGGATCGAAGCCGAAGTCCCCGCCGAGGTCTCGGGCCGGGTGACGGCGGTTTACGTGGAGCCGGGCAGCGCGGTGAAGGCTGGCGATGTCCTGGTGGAGCTCGATCCTCAGACCTCCCAAATCAACCTTCGCGCCTCCGAAGCCCGGCTGCGTGAAGCTAAGCGGCTGCAAGACGAGGCCAGTCGCTTGCTCAAGGAGGAAGTGATCTCGCGCACGGAATTCGAGTCCCGCCGTAGCGCCTTCGAGATCGCCCAGGCGGAGCATGACGCCGCCCAACGCACCTACGATCTCCACTTTATCCGCGCTCCGTTTGATGGCGTGGTCAACGAGCGCTACGTCGACGTCGGCGACCCGGTGGATTTGAACAGCCCTGTCGCTAAGCTGGTCGAGCTCAACCAATTGCGCATCATCTTTTATGTCAACGATCGTGATATCCTCTCCCTCCAACCTGGCCAACGCTTGGACCTGAGTGCGGCCGGCTTGGATGACCGCGGCCTGCATCCGCAAATTCAACACATTGGCCGGATGGCAGATTCCTCCACTCGCCTCTTCCGGGTCGAGGCAGTTCTGGACAACACCGCCATTGGCTTGCCAGGTGGCATCTCCGGCACGGTGGCTGCCAACATCGCCAGCTATCAGG
>CAWUJC010000041.1:0-10005 GCA_963922355.1 uncultured bacterium
CTTTCGCGAACCGGGCGGCAGCGCCAAGGAAACCATTGAAACCGGTGCCCGCGCCGCGGCAGCCGGGGGCTTCACCAGCGTCTTGATGATGCCCAACACCAGTCCCACCGCCGATGGCCCCAATACCATCGCCTGGATGCGCCAGCGCGCGGCAGAAAAGGCCGTGATCAATGTCTTCACTAGCGGCTGCATCAGCCAAGGGATGAAGGGCGAAGTCCTCGCTCCGATCGGCGGGTTGGTCAAAGCCGGCGTGGTCGCCATCACCGACGATGGCCTCTGCATTCAAAGCAACGAGCTAATGCGCCGCGCCTGCGAGTACGCCACGATGTTCGACGTTCCGCTCCTCGACCACTGCCAGGACGCCAGCCTGACCCAAGGCGGCGTGATGAACGAAGGCTACTGGAGCACGGTGCTCGGCATGCCCGGCTGGCCCACCATCGCCGAAGAAATCGTAGTCGGCCGCAATTGCCTGCTGGCCGAAACGACCGGGGCCAGTCTGCATTGCCAGCATCTCTCCGCCGTCGGCTCCGTCCGCCTCATCCGCGATGCCCGCAGCCGTGGCATTGACGTGACCGGCGAAGTAATGCCCCACCACCTGGCCCTGACCGACGCCGCCTGCGACGGCTATGACACCAACGCCAAGATGAATCCGCCGCTGCGCACTCAGCGCGAAATCGACGCCTTACTCGAAGGCATCGCCGACGGCACGCTGACCATCCTTTCCAGCGATCACGCCCCGCACTGCGATTACGAAAAAGAAGTGGAGTTCCGCAATGCGCCCTTCGGCATCATTGGCCTGGAAACAGAGCTGGCGGTCTTCCTCAAGACGTTGATCGAGCCGAAGGTGATCGACTGGCCCAAGCTGATCGAGATGCTGACGATCAACCCGGCCAACATGATGCGGATCGACAAGGGAACGCTGGCCGAAGGCGCCGCGGCTGACGTCACGGTCATCGACCCTGATCTGGAGTGGACCGTGATGCCCGAGCTCTTCGAATCCAAAGCCCGCAACTGCCCGTTCGACGGCTGGGAGCTGAAGGGGCGCGCTACGCATACCATCGTCAGCGGCGAGTTGGTCTGGACGCTCGAAGGCGGCTTCGGAGATTGAGTTTGCACGGATTCCCTACTTCTTCCCGGTTGACCACCCCCGAAGGAAGGCGCATCTTTACCTCATGACTTCCTACATGGCGGTAATCGAGCGTTGCCAGGAAACGGGCGTCTACGTTGGCTACGTTCCGGGTTTCCCGGGAGCGCACAGCCAGGGCGATTCGGTCGAAGAACTGAAAGCCAACCTGCAGGAAGTCATCACGATGTTGCGGGAAACTAGCCTCTAGCTGCCCATGGAGGATGAGTTCCCCGGCTTTCTCAACGTTGATGTCGATCTGGCATCAGATAAAGACTTAAGCAAGATTGCCACTTACTTAGAAAAAAGGGATGTCTCTATCCACTGCGCAGAGCGGATCACATCACCAGGTTTCATCTATCACGAAAAATATCTCATTACACTCGAAGATGAGCCATGTTACCGAGGTCAGGATAGTTGCAGGCATCCAATCGTTTATCTAGACAACATGGTTCGAATTTTGGAGGATCTGCGTGAAAGGTTCCCGCAAGAATTCGCCTCCTTGGATATTATCAATTTCGATCTGGGATTCGAAGAAACTGATAAGAAACCCAATACGCGATTCACCATTCCTAGCGATACCCTAAAAGCCATCACAAAATTAGATGGTACGATCACTTGGACCCTCTACGCCGCGAGTTTCCATGCGGATGATGGCCCGCTACCTCCAGTGGAGTGATTTCCCAACATGTCCTCCCCGCTGACCACCGCGCATCTGAAGCTGCGCCGCTTTACCGACGATGATCTGGACGCGATTGAGCCGATCCTGAGTCATCCAGAGGTCATGCGCTTTTCCCGGAGCGGGCCGCTTAGCCGGAACGACTGCGCCAAATTTCTTGCTTGGTGCCAAGAGCAATACCGCGTCCATGGCGCAGGTCTGCGTGCGGTCGAATATCGCTCGACGGCTCACGTCATCGGCTTTTGCGGTTTGGCTTTCCAACACATCGATGGCGCGGATGAAGTCGAGATCGGCTACCGCCTACATCCCGATTTCTGGGGCCGGGGCTTGGCCACCGAAGCGGCCAGCGCCATCCGCGACTACGCCCAGCAGGTCCGCCGCCATCGCCGCCTCATCTCGATCATCGACGCCAAGAATGTGGCGTCCATTCGAGTTGCGGAAAAGATCGGTATGCGCTACGAAAAGGATGCGCTGTTTAAGGACACGATTCCGGTCCGGGTTTACAGTTTGGAAGCTGAATTATGATCACCTATCGCCAAATCATCGAAAGCGACATCCCGTCGCTGTTTGAGATCCGTGTGGCCACCTGGCACAATCCCCGCGGCGCCGAAGAGTTAGCCGCGATGGGCATCAATCCCACCTCGGTGGCCGAGCAGCTCCGCACCAGCCACACTGGCTGGATCGCCTTGGACGGTGATAAGCCGGTCGGCTTCTGCATGGCCAACAAAGAGGAAGGCGAGATCTGGGTCATCGCCGTGCTTCCGGACTATGAGAACCAAGGCATTGGTCGCACGCTGATGGCCCAAGCCGAGGCCTGGCTTTTTTCCCACGGGTGGAAGGAAATCTGGCTGACCACCGATCCCGACGAGAACTATCGCGCCGTGGGCTTCTACCGTCACCTCGGCTGGGAAGACTGGAAGATGGACGTCGATCGTTACATGCGGAAATCAAATCCCAGCCCTCCTTGAAAGCTGGAAGAGCATACCGTCTCCGGTCACGGGTACAGCCGCCTTGTGCGGGTGAAGCGCGGGCCCGCAACGGTCCCTCATCACCTCTGCCTCTTCCTCGACGGCGAGCACTATTGGCGCGATATGCAGGTGCTGCCGTTGCTCGAGCAGCTCGTCGACGAGGGCAAAATCAAACCCATGACCTTTGCCTTTGTCGGACACGTCAGCGCCGCTGCCCGGCACGTGGACTACACCTGCAACGAGGACTACGCCGCTTTCATCCGCGAGGAGGTGGTCCCCTGGCTTGGCCAGGAGGTCTCCTGCCTGAATACATGGCGAAGCACCATCGTTGGCTTGAGCCTGAGCGGCCTGATGGCAACTTATCTCACGCTTGGCGAAGGCAGTCCTTTCCGCACCTGCATCTCGCAGTCCGGCTCCCATTGGTGGCGGCACGAATGGTTTGCCGAGTGGGCCCAACAACAAGGCCACGATTACGCGCACTTCTGGCTGAGCGTCGGCGACCAGGAAACGGAGACCAACGTCCGGCATCCTCCCACGGGTTTGCTGCAAGAGATCAACCAAATCGAAGGCGTCGAACGCGCCGCCCATGTGCTGCGTGAGATCGGAGCCGTGGTCCACGTCAACCACTATGCCGGCGGCCACCAGATCAAGCCTTGGAAAGAGGAGCTGGAAGCGGCGCTGACTTGGCAACGCCACGACGGTTTTCGCACGACAGATTGTGAACTCTTTTTCCCAAAAAAATTCGAGGACCTTGTCGCTTTCTTTGCCGAGTGCGACTGCACCATCTGGGAGTATGACCTCCAAGATCAATGGCTCCTGAAGCTGGAACCTCACCATGGTCCCTACCGCTCCTTCCCGATGCATCACATCAAGATGCTCTTGCCCCTGCTCAAAGAAGCCAAGCAACGCTTCCCTGAGATCTTCGCCCAAGTGGAGAAGTTCGACTTCAGCGTCGGCTGGGACGCTCCGCCCTCCGCGCCCGCACCTTTCACCAGTGAAGAAGTCACCCTGCCGCCTGACCTGATGCGCGAGCTGGCCGACCTTGGCGCCACCTACTCGGTCACCATCTACCCGCACGATCCGGAGTTCGCCGACTAATCCCGCGTCCGAAACCAGTGGAAGAGGTACTGCTGGGCGTAACCGCCGTAGGGGCCAAAGTGGGAGCGGGAAAACTCCCGCACGCGTTTGGGCGTGACCTTCCGTTTGCGCTTGAAGTACAGCTCGCGCAGGGCGCGCTCGACCCAGACATCGACGGGGAAGGCGTCCCACTTGTTGTAGGCAAAGAGCAGAACGCAGTCGGCCACCTTATCCGCCACGCCGACGAATTGCTTGAGGTACTCGCGCGCTTCGGGAGTCGGCAGCTCAAACGGTACGGCGAGGTCAAGTTTCCCCTTGGCCAAAAGCTCCGAGCTCGCGGCCAGATTCTTCGCCCGGTAGCCCAGCTTGCAGCCGAGAAGCGCTTCCTTGCCCGCCGCAGCTAGCACTTCTGGCTCCGGGAAGGAGAAACGTCCGGGAGCCAATTCCTGACCAAACTGCCGTCGCAGCTCGGCGTTGATTTGCGCGATCTGCACAATCTGTTTTTGCGGCGAGCAGATGAAGCTGGCCAGCGTCTCCCACGGATCTTGCCGTAGGATACGCAGGCCACGGCAATGTGCGGCGGCTTCGTGGAGAGCAGAGTCTTGCTCCGTAGTGGGGAAGCTGGCAACCGCCGCATCCAGGTCCAAGTCCAGTTGCAGGTAGGCGCGGAGGTCTGCTTCGCTTTGCCCAGTGACTTCAGCCAACAAGGTGCCGGAATGCGTCTCGTGGCTCACCTCATCTTCCCAACGCAAGGCGACCGGTTGGCGCGCAACCCAGCCCCGCCACCAGCGATCCTCCCCCGGCTGCCAACAAAAGCTTTGCCCACAGCTCAGCGTAGCGGGCAGATCCAGCAACGGGGCAGAAAGCTTCAGGGTCCTTTGGGGCTCCATGATTGACGAGCATGCCCCGGCTTTTATACAGTTGACAGGATGAAACCCGGTTTTTTTACCGGCCTTGCCAGCCTGCTGCTCCTGACCGCCGCCCCCGCTGTGGCCCAGTACCATAACTTGACGCCGCTGGACCAGCGCCTGCCTACGCCGCCCAAGGCCAAGCCCGTTAGCCCGCAAGAGCAGCAACAGCTCCAAGGCGGCAACTCGGCTCCGCAGAAGCGCTCCGGTTTTGGCCACCAGCCCGAATCTTTCGCCACCCCAACCCAGGGTAACCGCGGCTTTGCGGATCTCTCCGACTATGCCCCGGACGCCAAGGCTTTTACCGGCCAGCCGATCCGCGCCAACGAACCGATCGACATCACCCTTGTTTCGCCCGCCCACAAGCAAGTGATGAGCACGAGAACGGTTCAGTTGGTCCTGGATGTGCAGAACTTCGCCCTAGCCCCAGAGGGTAACCGCCTCCATGTCATTCTCGACAACGGTTCGCCGGTTCCCTACGTCAACCCGCGCCAACCGGTGACGTTTCGCGGCCTCGAGCCGGGCGGCCACACCTTGCGTGTCTATGCCGTCGGCCCCGATGGACGCATGCTCAAAACGCCGGGCTCTTACTTACTGCGGCACTTCTTCGTCCAGAGCGAGGACGTGAACAATTACGTTCCGCCCGAACAGCCCTACCTGACCATCAACCTACCCCCAGACGGCCCCGTCACCATCCCAGCCGATGGCAAAGTCTGGTTCGACTTCCACGCACACAACGCGCCCCTCGGCCCCGAAGGCCCGTACAGCGTCCATTACCGGATCAACGGTCTCCACAACGAACTGAGCCGCGACCAGGGCGTCTTCTGGGAGAACCTCCAACCCGGCAAATACGATCTGGAAATCGAACTGAAGAACCAGGAAGGCAAGACCGTCCCCGGTCTGCTCGGCGCCACGAAGCGGACCTTTGTTCTTCAGCAAGCTGCTGGAGAAGCCCCCAGCCCGACGACAACGCCGGCACCGAAAATTGTCTTTGACCAAGTCCCGGGCTACGACCCCAACCCCCACGCGATGACCGCGAGCACCCGACGCTTTGCCCCGGTCCCGAGCACCAATCGCGACTTTGCCCCAATCCCGGGGGCGCGGCCCAGTGCCCCCGTCCCGACCGGTGGAAACTCAACGCCTATTTCCGCCGCCACTACGACTTCGACTTCGTCTCCGCCGGCAGAAACTAGCCAGCCTACGCCGACTCCGCCGCCGGCCGATCAAACCGTAATTCGCTCCGCTCCAGCGGTGACCGAAGAAGAAGCAGAGAAAAAAGATGAAGGCGTCATCGACCTCGACGCCCAGTAGAGTGATCGGTTAGCTCGCCTTTTTCATCGCGTCGATCCACTTCTGGAAGGTCGGGATCTGCGCTTCGACCAAGCCCTTTGGCCCGGTCATGCGAATGAAGAGGTTGCCCTCGGCGCCTTCCAGCACCACGCCGACCAAACCGTAATTCGGCAACTGCTGAGGCTTAAAGCCCGGCATCGGCATACCGGAAGCATAGGTGCCAAAGGCAATCAGCTCCGTCACCTTCATGCCCGCCACGTCGCGCTGGCTGACTTCACCCGCGACAGGGCTGCCATCCGCCGCCGTCATGCGACGCTTCCAGCGCTCAATGTTGTCCTTGGCACCGCCCCCTTGGCCCGGTCCAAAGTAAAAGATGACGACTTCGCCCGCCGCACCGCTGCCTTCCGCAGGCGGGATGATCCACTGGGCGGCGCGCATTTTATTTTTGGGCGGCGCGGTCTGCCAGCCCTTGGGCGTGGGAGCCAAGGCCACCCCGGCGATCACTTGATCCCCCGAGGCCGCGGGCTTCTTCTCCGCCGCCGATAACGGCAGGCTGATGCAGGCAAGGAGGACAATGGTGAAAAAAAGAGACATCGGTCGCATGAGGCGGAACCTACCAGTTTTTGCCGCTTTGCCAAGCAGCGTGACGCTGCCCGCCGTTATTCTCTCGCCAGTCTTCTGGCGAGCTTGAAGGTGCACCCAAACTCGCCACCTCAGGTTGACCTCGTTCTGTTCGCTTTGCTCCCCACAGAATTTAGCAGCTAGCCAAACACCTGCCGGAGCGGTTGCCACTCGGCCTGGCCCGGCTGCCAACAAAGCGAATCGGGGCCAAAGGTCCCGCCGGCCATCATTTCCTTCACCTGAACGACATCAAACGGCCCGTGCTGGATGCCTTTATCCAAGACGAGAATCTGGGCGGAAGCGGGACCTGTGGGACTAGAGGGTTGAGCGGGGGATGAGATGTTGAGCCCGGTTCCCAGCGCTGCGGCCGTGACCGAAGCCTCGACCGCGGTGGGCGTGGGCGTGGTCGTGGAACCTGGCATCGTTTTTTTCATCTCGGCTTGGAGGTCCATCCCCGCAGCCAGCCCGGCAGATGGATCGTGGTTCACCTGCGGCGACGGAGGCTTACTCTTGCCCATCCAACGCGGGAGGTATTTGAAGAACAGCAGCAAGCCCACCACCGCCAACGCGATGCTGGCATAGGCCATCAGGTCGCGCCCCGACATGGCAAGGACAAGATGAGAAAAAAGAATGTCGCTCATTAGATTAATTATGGCGTGAGCGCCTTGTGTTCCGCCTACAAAACCTTATGTTTAAGGTCTATGCAAATCCATATTAGTCCCCGGCACGTCAAGTTAACCGCCGCCATTCATGCCCACGTGGCAGAAAAAATTGGACACCTGGAGCACTTGGAAAGCCATATCATTGGCGCCCACGTGGCCATCGATGAAGACACCTCCAAGAAAGCGGCCAAGCACGCCTTCATCGTCAAGGTGCATGTTGCCCTCCCCGGGCCTGACATCCACGCCGAGGACAAGGGGCACGACCTCTACCAAGCCATCGACCTCGTCTCCGCCAAACTGGCCGAGCAGCTCCGCCACCGCAAGAGCAAGAACACGCGAGGCCGACGCAAAGTGGCGGCCAAAGCCAAGGCGAGCCGGCAGAAAAATAGCGTCTAGAGCTTATTAGCCCTTTGCTGAGCTGAGCATTTCCAGCACTCGACGGGCGCAACGCCGTCCGTCGAGCCAGACCGCCTCCACCGTGGAGCCGGTCACCGAATCGCCGCACAGCGCGAGCCCGGGCAGCAGTTGGATGCCGTGTAAGGCGGCATCATCCGCCTGGAGGGAAAACTTCCAGCGGTGGGCAAAAACCGCTTCCGGCTTTGGAGGCAAGTCCCAATGCGGAGCCGCGATTTCCGCCAAGCGATAGGCGACAGACGCTTTCTCATCGTCCCAGTGTGCCCGAGCAAAGGCATCCGAGCCATGCACGACCAACAAGGTTTTGCCGTCGGGAATGCGGCCCGCTTTGTGATTTTCGATCCCACTCCAAACCAAATCAGGATGGGTCGTCCAGCGTCGACCGTAGACCTCTGCAGCCGGGCCGGTAGGAGCGCCGTCGTACCGGAGAAAAACGGTCCAGGCCCGCTGATAGCCGCCACTGCTTTGCGCCGCGGCGTCGTCCCCTAAAAGGGCCGCCGTCTGCGGCCAAGGGGCGCACGAGACCACCGCGTCATAGAATGTGCCATCGACCGCCCAGCCTCCGGATTGGGGCTCCAGCTTGGTGACGGGCGTTTCGCGTCGCACGTCCACATCCTCAGCCAAAAAACGCCCCAGCTGATTGTTCCCCCGCACGCCGTAGTAGCGACTCTGCGGCGGCTCGACGATGGGCTGCCCCGCTTCGTCCAAGATTGGAGCCGTCAGCTCCCGCCAATCGTCCCCGAGCGGCTCAATCACCTCGCGGCGGAAGTCCTCGTTCTGAGCACTGAAGTACGGGGCACCGTGGTCCACGCGGCAGTCTTCCCAGGTGCGACTCGCGACCCGACCGCCCAAACTGCGGGATTTTTCCAGCACAACGACCTCGCAACCAGCAGCTTGCAAAGCGCGAGCGCAGCTGAGTCCAGATACCCCGGCCCCCACAATGGCGATACGACAACAAAGCATAGGTTAGTACAACTTAGGCAATCTACTCAGGGCACCTAAAAATGCAAATGGCCCGCCGTCGGAAACCTGGCAGCTAGCGGTGGGTACTGAGAGTGACTAAGCGCCGGTACCGACTTTGCCCTTCTTCTTGAAGCGGAGCATGTTGTTCCAGGTCTTCTTGAAGGCTTCCTTGGGCGTGAGGTAGCGCTGCTCGAGATCCGTGTGGGCCTTGATCGCTTCGAGCACACTCTTAACGGTCACTTCCTCCGGCTCGACGATGGTGTAAGCCGTACCGATGACCGCCGCGTCGTGCGCGTCGCTGCCCGCCGTCATGGGCAGATTGTGCTCCTTGGCATAGGTAAAGGCGCGAGAGTTGCAACGTTTGAAGCTCGTCGCCGCGTTGAAGACTTCGATGCCATCCATGGGGAGCGTGTCGAGTACCGCCTCGCGAATGCCAGCGCGAAAGTAATCGTAGGGATGTGCGGGGACGGCCAGACCGCCCTTCTCGTGGATCAAGTGGCAGGCTTCCACCGGATCGATGCCCTTCACGTCAGGCAAGTGCACCCCGAGAGCGAGCAGATGGCCGTCGCGCGTGGTAATTTCCTGCCCTGGGATGATGAGGAAGCCATCGACCGCCTCGCCATCCTCCCGCATGAACCCCTTCTCCAGGAAGTAGTCGACGCACTCGCAGGTGTTGTGGTCAGTGATGGCAAAGCCATGCAGGCCCTTCTGCTTGGCCACGGCGATCATGTCTTCCGGCTCGGCCACGCCATCGGCCGAAAAGCGCGAGTGGCTGTGCAAGTCAAGGTGCAAGCGGGGTTTAAGCGACTTCATGCAAAATATCCACCTTCCAGCATATGGTCTGGATTTGGCTAGGGCAAGTAAGACGGAGCACGGGCCCCGACTTGTCACCATTTCGTTACAATCAGGAAGAAAGCGGCTTAACCGTCCAACTTGCCTTGCGCTGGGTAAGGTATTGCGCTGATGTAACTTCCAATGACCGCGCCGCGTCTTCCACCCCCGTTTCCGCCACGATCTGCCGTCCCATCGCCTGGGCCTTTTCCCGCGCCCCTCCCGCCAGGACCTGCGTCATCGCCTCTTCCAAGCGGCCGGCGCTGAGGTTCCGGGCCGGGATGACTTCGGCCGTGCCGTGGTACTTGAGCAAGGCGGCGTTGCCGTTTTGATCAAAAGCAAATGGCACAGCCACACTTGGCAGCCCAGCCCGCAGGGCTTGGGCCGTCGTTCCCGCCCCACATTGGTGGACCACGGCCCGACAACGAGGCATGAGCCAAGCGTAGGGGGCGTAGTCCAACGCCAGCAC
>CAWUJC010000042.1:0-9997 GCA_963922355.1 uncultured bacterium
GGCCAATCGTTGGCCCCGCCGCCGCCCCAATTGCCGTTGTGCGGCTCATTGGCGAGGTCGGCGCCAATCACGGCTGGCTTGCCCTTGTAGCGCTCGGCCAGCATCACCCAATCACTGATCCACCGCGTTTCGGGATAAGCAGAAGTGTACCAAAGGCCGTTGCTGTTCGGCCCTGGGCCCGCCGGTGCGCGGTGGCAATCGAGGATGATGCGCAGGCCAATCTCCTCGGCGTATTCCACGATTTTGTCCATCACCTCAATCGGTTTGAGACCGACCAAATCCGGATTCGCGGCGAAGTCGATGCCGCTGGTGGTCGCACCGGGGTCGAGGGCCGCCAGAGCAAACGGCAGGCGGATCGAGTTAAAGCCCAGCTCGACTATCTGGTCCATCATCTCCTTGTAGCCGCGCGTCCAGGTGCCATGGGGAGCAAAGTTGCTCGACTCCATGCCGAACCAATTGACGCCCGCGATGCGTACCGGGTTGCCGTTGCTGTCTACAATCTGATTACCCGAGGTGCTAAAGAAACCGGAAGCTCCAGCCGAAGCCTCAAGCTCGCTGGCGTTGCCTACCGTGAGGATCGGCTCGATCGCCGGCGCTGGTTCATCATCATCGGTGATGGTCAGGACACCAGCATTGTCGACCAACTCGACGTTCCGGGGGTTGCTCAGGTTGAGCGCCACTGTCTCGTTTGGTTCGTCGGCGCTATCGCCTAAAACCGCGACAGCAATCGTTCCGCTGTTCTGGCCCGCTGGAATCGTGAGCGTGCCCGAAGCAGCGGTGTAGTCTTCGCCCGCGGTGGCCGTGCCGTTGCTGGTCGCGTAGTCCAGCTGCACCTGAGACGGAGCAGCTTTGTCCAAGGTCACGGTAAAGGAGGCGGTGGATCCGTTCCCGGTTCCTTCCGTCACCGTCACGTCATTGATGGTTGCCTTCGGGTCGGGCTCGGGTTCTGGAGTCGGATCCCCACCGCCTCCTCCACCACCGCCCGTGGCTTGACCGTTGAACGTGTAACCGGTCGGTGGATTGGCGTTACCCGGCGTGGCCTGGAAGCCGAAGCTCACTTCGCCCCCGGCCGGGATGGTTTGGTTGTAGGACTCGTTTTCGAGCGTAAGCGTCGTCCCGTTATTCGCCACCACCTTGGCGTTCCAAATGTTGACGATCTGGCGACCAGGGAGGTCAAAACGGATCGTCCATCCGTTGATCGGCTGGTTGCCGGTATTTTTGACGCTGAGTTGGGCGACAAACCCGCCTCCCCAGTCGCTCGGCTTGCTCCAGGTGACGTCGACCGGGGTGTTGCCGTTGACGTTGTTGCTTTGGGCCCGGGCTCCTCCCCCGGTCAAAAGAGCCAGGCTAAAGATGCCGGCCCATACGCATTGGGTTACTTGCATGTGTGAGGTACTCCTTGGTTGAGGTTAGATGCACCATGCATGCCAGCCCTTACTTCAACCTTTCGGTAGCATGACACTTTTGTAACCAGGCTGAGCCTGGAGCCAGTTATCTGTGACGTTGCATCCAGTTGTTGAGCCTGGACCCACTTATCTGTGACCTTGCCTTCATCTAGCTGAGCCCGGAGCCAGTTATCTGTGACCTTGCCTCCACCAACGTGACGTTGGATCCAGCTTCCGTTATCCCTTATCCTTTATCCCATTTGCCTTCATTCAGAACACTTCTCAGCACTGCACTGTTGTGCTTCAGTACTTGGCATGAAGACACTTGTTATTGGAGCCAACGGTGGCATTGGACGTAAGGCCGTTCGCCTTTTGGTGGAAGCAGGGCACGAGGTCCGCGCCATGGTGCGGGCCGAGGAACAACGCGCCGCCCTGGAAGCCAACGGCGCCGAAGTCGTCATCGCGGATTTGGAAGGCGACTTCGAGTCCGTCTTTACCGGGATGGAAGCGGTCGTCTTTACCGCCGGCTCGGGCGGAGGCACCGGGGGCGACAAGACCTTGCTGATCGATCTCTGGGCCGCGTTGAAGAGCTACCAATTCTCCCAAGAGGCTGGCACCAAGCGCTACATCATGGTCAGTGCCCTGCGCGCCGACAACCCGGACTTCGGCCCGCCTGTTCTCCGTCACTACATGGTGGCAAAGAAAGTCGCCGACGATTACCTGAGCGATACGGAGCTCGACTGGACTTGCCTGCGTCCGGGTCGTCTGCTGGATGAACCTGGCACGGGCCAGATTCAGTTCACCTACGATCCGAGCCACCACACCAACTCGATCACCCGCGACGACGTCGCCGCCACCATCGTGGCCGTGCTGGAAGCGCCCAACACCTATCACTGCCGCCTCGACCTCCTCAACGGCCAACCCGGCACGTCCATCAGTGAAGCCATTGCCTCCGTCACCGGCAGCCAAAGCGTGGCACTAGCGAAGGGCTAGATGTTCGTTTCCAAGGAGTGATCGGGCGGCAGGTCTTCCCCCGACCAGGCTTTCTTGTTCGTCCAGGCGCAGTCCGGATCGGCCCAGAACGGATCGTTCGCCGGCAAGCCGAGAGCGTTGAAGATGTACGTGCAGTGGTAGAGGCTGCCCGTGTACATGTAGTTTTCGCCAATCGAAGGCTGGTGACCATAGAAGCCGCATTGGAGATACCCCTCTTCATTAAACATGCCCGGCGCTTCCATCTGGCGCTGCAAGACCGCGGTGAGCGCGCAACGCACTTGGGCCGGCGGCAAGGTGACTGGTAATTGATCATTGAGCGCCAGGTGCGCTAACAAATGAAACGCGCCGAAGCGGTAGGCAATCGAACGACCTAAGCAGGGGTACGTTCCTTCTGGGCTGATCAAACGTTCAAGCACTTCACCAAAACGCTGGGCCCGCTTGAGCAGCTGGCCCTGAAATCCACCACCGGCAATTTCCTTGGACTTGCCATCGCCCAACTTGTAACTTGTTTTCCAGAGAGGCATCTTAGGTCCTACTTCCTCCACCAACTGAAGCAACATGGGGTGGATGACGAGCGAATTGTAGTAGTCGAAGTGGAAGTGCGGACCGTCCCCATAGGCCCCGTCTCCCTTGTACCATTGCAAGTATTGCTTCACCGCATAGTCGATACGCATGGGGTCCCAACGTTGATCGAGACGGCAGAGCAACGCCTCCAATAAACCAGAAAAGAGCAGCCAATTACTGGCAAAAGGCTGAACCCGGCGTTGGTCTTCAAGCGCCTCAATCAACGCGGCCCGCGTCTCGTCATCCAAAGCTCCCACCAGATGCTTCGGCGCACGCAGACAAGCCAAAGCCAGCATGGCCAATTCTACCAGCGTGCTACTTGGGCCGGTTTCTTGGGCGTGATGGAAAAAGCGCTTCGGCGAGGTCAATAAATTCGAGACAGCCAACGGAACCAGTTCACGATAGCGCTCCTGCCGGGCCAGCTCATCGCCCTCGACTTCCTCCAGCTCCAACCAAGCAGCCAAGCCGCAGACGGTGCGGCAAACAGATTCCATCGGCGTTGGGCCATTCTGCAAGCCTCCCTCTGTCGCATAGTTCAAAACCGGAAGGGAGATCCGGTCCATCGCGTTCATCCAGTATTTTCGGGCCGTGCTGGGCATAGAAAACGTTTTCTATCAGAAAAAAGGACCCGCGTCAAGGCTTCGGCCGTGCAGATAAACGGTGTACCGTAGAGCAACAGGCTTAGAGACAGTCTCTTACTTCAAGGCGGCTTTCTGCAGCTTAAAGATCTGGCGAATCCCCTTGGCCGCGAGATCGACCAGGGTATCCATCTCCTTACGCGGGAAGGTCGCTTCCTCTCCGGTCGCTTGCACTTCCACAAACTCATTCTTCGAGGTCATGATCACGTTCATGTCCACCTCGGCCGCGCTATCTTCTGGGTAGTCGAGATCCAGCAGCGGGCGCGCCGGGCCTTCGCAGTCTGGCACGATGCCGACGCTGACCGCCGCCACCTGCGCTTTGAGAAAGCTCTTCTTGATCTTACCCGCATCCATGAGCGTCTTCTCCGCCAATTTCAGCGCGACGTAGGTGCCACTGATCGCCGTGGTGCGCGTTCCGCCGTCCGCGGCCAGCACGTCGCAGTCCACACACAGGGTGCGCGGTCCCAGCTTTTCCAGATCCACCACCGCTCGGAGGCTGCGCCCGATCAGGCGTTGGATTTCCACGCTGCGACCGTCCAGGCGCCCCTTCATGATGTCGCGGGGTTTGCGGTCATGCGTCGAGTACGGGAGCATGGAATATTCCGCCGTTACCCAACCACCGGGGATGCCTTGGGCATCCTTCCAGCGCGGCACCCGCTCTTCCAGGCTGGCGGCGCAGATAACCTGCGTATTACCGCAGACGGCCAGGACACTGCCGGCGGCGTGGGGCGCGATGCCAACACGGTATTCAATCGGGCGGAGTTGGCCGGGCTGGCGGCCATCGTGACGGAGACTTTTCTTGGGCATGTCACACGCTGCCGGGTCGTGCCTCGAACCGCAATGCGAATCTCATCGCGCTTAATCCCCGTGAGGCTTGGCTCTCCATCCTGGCTCCTTCATTGACAGGAACTCGGAACGCCTCAAGAGTGGAGCATGCCGAAGACGCCCGCGCTTGCCGCCTCCTCCCGTCTCGCCCTTGGCGTGGCCTTGCTCCTTAGCCTGGGTGCCTGCTCCCCTTCACCACCGCCTCCTAGTACGGTGGCCGTCACCTCGCAGCAACTCACCACCGCTCCAGCTCCCACGATCATGACGCAAGACCAGCTCCACGCCACCCTGGAAGAGATCGCCACCGACTTTGACGTGCAGGGCAACGTCGTCCAATTCACCTTTCGGGACGTCCCCCTCATCTGCATCTCCGATCCTGGCGCCGATCGTATGCGTATCTTCACCCCCATCGTGGCGGAAGACCAATTGACCGACGAGCAGCGCCAAGCCGTGTTAGCGGCCAATTTCCACACCGCGCTTGATGCTCGTTATGCTGTAAGCAACGGGACGCTCTTCGGCCTCTTTCTCCATCCCCTCTCCTCCTTGAACGAGGAGTTCATCCAGCTCGCGGCCTACCAGGTGGCCAACCTTAAGCTCACCTTCGGCAGCGAATACAGCGGCGGTACCCTGGTCTTTCCCGGCAGCTCAGAGAGTGCCGCGCCAGCACCTTCCAACCCGGGTTCGAGTCCTGGTGGAGCGCCTAGCTCGAACGGCTATCATCCACCGCCGGAAGCTTAGCCCATTCGGCTTGAGGGCTTGAGAGCTCGAGAAGGGGCGAGAAGCTATTCCTTCTCTTCGCGGTCATCCTGCTTGATCTCGTCCAAGATGGCCATCACGCGGTCGCCCCGCTCCACGGCGGGGTCAAAGCGAAAGTACAGGTGCGGCGTATTCTTCGTCTTCACCCGCTTGGCGATGGCGCCCTGCCAGGCTTTGCGATTCTTGTGCAGAATGTCCATCACCTCCTGCACCCGCTCCTCGTCCGTATCGAGTAGCGAGACGTAGATAAAGGCCTCCCTCAAATCGGGCGACGTATCCACTGCCGAAATGGTGACAAAACGGTTCTCCAGGTCCTGGCAGCGAGTAATCAGCGTGCCCAGCTCCTTACGGAGAACCTCCGAAACGCGGATGGTGCGGCGCGATGCCATAACTTCAACCTCCCGGCAGAACAGCGACGTGTCAAACCTCAATGCCGCAGGACTTACAAAGACTGGGCCACTTTTTCCAACGTGTAACACTCGATCACGTCGTTGACTTCGTAATCATTGAAGTCGCCGAGGCGGATACCGCACTCAAGGCCAGCCTTGACCTCCGAGGCGTCGTCCTGGAAGCGCTTGAGCGTGTGGATACCACCATCGTAAATCGGCGTCTTGCCTCGCAGCACGCGGGCGCGGGCCTTGCGCTCAATGCGACCGCTATCGACCAAGCAGCCAGCCACCGGGAACTTCGAAAGCTTGAAGACCTGCTTGACCACCGCCTTACCGAGGTGGGCTTCGCGCTCCTCGGGATCGAGCAGACCCGCCATGGCGTCCTTCACCTGATCGATCAACTCGTAGATGATGGAGTAGAGCTTGATCTGCACTTCCTCGCGCTTGGAAGCCGAGGCGGCAGAGCCGTCCGTCTTGGTGTTAAAGCCCACCACGATCGCATCGGAGGCCTTGGCCAAAAGGATGTCGTTTTCCGTCACCGGGCCAATCCCGGCGTGGACGAAGTCGACCTCGATCTTGTCGCTATCGATCTTGAGTAAGGAGTCTTTCACCGCTTCGAGCGAGCCCTGCACGTCGGCCTTCAGCACCATCTTGAGAATCTTCTTCTGGTCCTTGGCCGTGCGGGCAAAAAGATTTTCCAGGGTAACGACGGAGCCTTTCTCCAGCTTGCCGACCCGTTCCTTGCTGGCGCGTTCTTCGGCCACGCTGCGCGCTTCCTTTTCGTTGCGCATGACGGTGAATTCCTCACCCGGGACGGGCGCGCCGTCTAAGCCCAAGACTTTGACCGGCATCGAGGGACCAGCTTCCTTCACCCGTTCGCCACGGTCGTTGATCAATGCCTTCACGCGTCCATAGAGCGGACCGACCAGCATCGCATCACCCACCTTGAGCACGCCAGACTGCACCAGCACGGTAGCCGTGTTGCCGCGGCCTACTTCGCTCTGGCCTTCAATGATGACGCCGCGCGCGTGGCCCTTGTAGCTGGCTTTCAGCTCCAACACTTCGGACTGAAGCAGCATGTTCTCGATCAAATTCTCCAAGCCTGTGCCCTTGGTGGCGGAGACGTCGCAGCTGATGATGTCGCCGCCGTAGTCTTCCACGCTCACTTCGTGTTCCTGGAGTTGGCCCTTCACCTTGTCCGGATTTGCGGCCGGTAAATCGCACTTGTTCACGGCCACCATCAACTGGACACCCGCCGCTTTCACGTGGCTGATGGCTTCCTTGGTGGTGGGCATGACACCGTCGTCCGCCGCCACAACGAGGATCGCGATGTCCGTTGCGTTGGCTCCACGGGCGCGCATGGCGGTAAAGGCTTCGTGGCCCGGGGTATCGAGGAAGGTAATCTTCTGGCCCTTGCGCTCGATTTGATAAGCGCCGATATGCTGGGTGATGCCGCCAGCTTCGCCTTCCGTCACGTTGGACTGGCGGATAGCGTCGAGCAGGGAGGTCTTCCCATGGTCAACGTGGCCCATAAAGGTGATGACCGGCGGACGGGTCTGCAGATCTTCTTCCTTGATCGGCTCCGGTTTCGGCGGTTCGACCACCTTCTCCGGCGCATGCACCTGGCCCGCGCCCTTTTCACGCTTTTCGACTTCGAACTTAAAGCCGTTGGCTTCGCAAACCTTGACCGCAACGTCTTCCTCAATCGCCTGAGTCAGCGCAGCAAAGACGTTCATCTCCATCAGCTGGTGGACCAATTGGAAAGGCTTCAGCCCCATCTTCGTGGCGAGATCCTTCACCACGATCGGCGGCTTCATGACAATGTTCTTGTCCTTCGGCGGTCCGCCGGCTGGCTTCTCCGCCTTCTCTTCCTTGGCGGCGGGGGCAGCCGGGGCGGACTTGGGGGCCGCACTCTTCGGCTTGCTGCTGCTACCCTTGGCTGCGGTCTTTTTGGCCGCAGCGGTTCCGCCGCCTTTGCTGGAGGTCTTCGTGCTTCGGGAGGTGGAACTACTTTTCTTCGGGGTGGGCATACAGGGTCAGGGGTACAACTAACAATTCTTAACGATTAGGAGTTGGCGTTTTCAGCGGTTTTTTTTGAAATGGCAACGGCGTAAATTTCCTTGGCGCGGGCTTCGTCCATGCCACTACCTTCGGCCAGAGCTTCGGTGAAGTCGGCTTCGGACGCGATCCAGATGCCTTCCAGGGTGGCGAAACCACTCTGGATGACTTGCGTGCCTTCCTCAGCGGTGATGCCCAGTTCGGTGACAAAGAACTCCGCTGCCTGCTGGAGCTTCTCTTCGAAGGTCAGCTCTTCGTTCTCTTCCTTCTGGATGTCGACTTCCCAGCCCGTGAGCTTTTGGGTCAGGCGGGCGTTTTGCCCTCGGCGACCGATGGCGAGAGAGAGGTTCTCCTCATCCACAATCGCGGTAATCTTTTTGTTCTCTTCGTCAACGAGGAGGTTCTTCAAGCGAGCCGGCTTGAGAGCTTCGAGAGCGAGTTCGCGGATGTCCGGCGACCAACGGAAAAGGTCCACCTTCTCATTGTTCAGCTCGCGCACGATGTTCTTCACACGAGCGCCGCGAATGCCGACGCAAGCGCCGACCGGGTCGACCTTGTCGTTCTCAGAGTACACGGCCAGCTTGGTGCGATAGCCGGCTTCGCGAGCCAGCGCCTTGATCTCCACGGTGCCGTCGTTGAGTTCACTCACTTCAGCCTGGAAGAGCTTGCGCACGAAATCGGGATGGCTGCGGGAGAGGATGATCTCCGGGCCGCGGGCCGAGTTGTCGATCAACAGCAGCAGAGCGCGGATGCGTTCGCCCGGGGTGTAATCCTCGGTCGGGACGCGCTCGCGGGAGGGCATCTTGGCTTCGCAACGGCCCAGGTCGATGATGACATCGCTGCGCTCAAAGCGGCGGACGGTGCCGGTCACGACTTCGCCTTCGCGGTCCTTAAAATCCTCGTAGATCATCTCGCGCTCAATGCCGCGCACGGTCTGGGCCATCGCCTGCTTAAAGACTTGGGCGGCGATGCGGCCGAAGTTCTTCGGCTTCACTTCCATCTCCACCAGCTCCATCAGCTTGGCGTTGGGCTTAATGCGGCGAGCCTGCATGAGGCTGACTTCGTCGTGCGGGTTCGTCACGTTGTCCACCACGCGGAGTTTAGCGAAGGCTTTGATGTCGCCCTTCTTCGGGTCGAGGGTGACGCGTAGGTCCTGGGCCGGGCCCAGGCTCTTGCGGGCGGAGGCCAGCAAAGCGCTTTCCACGGATTCGATGAGGACCGCGCGATCGATCCCCTTCTCCTTCTCCATGTAGTCTAAAATGGCGAGAAATTCTTGGCTCATAAAAAGTTACTCCTCGGGGCTGACGATGGGCCGAGACAAAAAAGCGGAAACCGCTCTCGGTTTCCACCGCTAGACACCCGAACCTGACACCTTAAGAAAGCCGCTCGGAGATTCAAGCGGAAAAGGGAGGCGAATCGAAATAATCCTGGCGGGCGAAATCCTGCCCCTACGGTGTGGTGATCGGATCGTAATACTGCGGCGGAGGCTCAGGGATAGGTTCGCCCGCTTTCCGCGCGGCCTCCTGGCGCTTTTGCAGGCGCTTGGCCCGCTTCTCCGCCGCGGCTTTCGCTTTGGCCTGGGCTTTTTCCACCCGGTCAATCGCCTTGAGCATCTGGCGGTTGGGCTGCTTGCCGTGCGGCGCCCTCGCCCCGCGCTGGAAGGTGGCCTTGGCTTGATCCGCCAGCCCGCGCTTCAGGTAGTGCCGCCCGAGGAGGAAGCGGTAGTACCCGTTGTGCGGCCGCATGTCGATCGCCCGCTGGTACATGAGGTACGCCTCGTCGTAGCGCAGCATCATGTCGTGCACTTGCGCCCGCAGGAGCATGTAGTCGTCGTTCATTGGGGCGATTTCCCCCGCCTTGCGATACCAGTCGGCCGACGTGGCGGCGAACTCCAGTTGCTGGGCCACCTCGCGGGCTGAGCGACTCTGCGCGGCCCTCACGCGATAGATGTGCCCAAGCTGCTGGGCAATGGAATCGTTGTACGGATCGGCCTCGGCCGCGACCTTTAAGACAGCGATGCTCTCCGGATACGGGATTTCCTCCACCCGGTCTTTCACACTCAGGTAGGGATAGTATGCCCGAGCCGTCCACGCGGTGGCGGTGATCAACGCCACGCTGGCCAGCAACGTGAGGATGGCTAGGGGGCGATTGAACACTCCCGCCGGCAACCACAGCGTGCGCTTCTGCTGCGATTGCGTGACGTTGAGGCCCATGCCAATCAAGGCAAAGACCAAGAGCGCGTTGCCGGGGATGTGCATGTTGAAGTCCACCACCGAGTGCAGCAAAATCGCCGCCCACGCTGCCCAGGCCGTTCCGAGAACCACCAAATCTCCGGGACCACTCATGGCGGGAGAAAAAGCAAGGAGCCGCCAACTGACCAGGAGCATGA
>CAWUJC010000043.1:0-9974 GCA_963922355.1 uncultured bacterium
AAGGCAAAGCCAGTGAAGCTCTCAAGAAACTTTATGCCACCGTCGGCGAGGGCAAGCATTGGGCCATGGCTCGGATGCGAGAAGGCGCTGACGGCAAGAAATTGCACACGGATCTGGTCGAGCGCTTTAAGCTGAAGGGGTATCCCACCGAACAGCGCGAGGGCCGTTGGGTCGGTTTCTTTCACGGCACGGGACATTCCCTCGGGCTGGAAATCCACGAGCCGCCGCGCTTCTCCGCCGGGAAGTTTAAGGCTGGGCACATCATGACGGTGGAGCCAGGGCTGTATTACCCGGGCCTGGGCGGCGTGCGTTTGGAAGACTTGGTCGTCGTGACCAAACAAAACGTGAAGAAGCTCACCCGCGTGGTGGAGAAGCTGGAGATTTAAGCGCCGCTCTTTTTGGCGAGCAGGCCCTGGCAAATGTTCCGCACAACGAGCGGACCTTCATAGATGAATCCGGTGTAAAGCTGTACCAGCGAGGCCCCGGCATCCAACTTGGCTTGGACGTCGTCCGCGTTGAAGACGCCGCCGACGCCGATCACGGGAATTTTGCCTTCACTCTCTTTCACCACCAGTCGGATGATTTCGGTGCTGGGGTGCGTGAGGGGCCGACCAGATAGGCCGCCGGTTTCCTTCAGGGCTACCGCGCTGTGGTCGCGCGTCGTATTCGTCGCCACGATGCCATCGAGACCGAGATCCAGGCCACCTTCCACCATTTCCGTGATTTGCGCGGCAGAAAGATCGGGCGCAATTTTGATCAGGATAGGCGTCTTCAACTTCAGTTCTTCCCGCCTAGCCAAGAGCGGGACAAACAGCGCTTCGACAAACTTCTTGTTTTGGAGTTGGCGCAGGCCCGGCGTGTTGGGCGAGCTGATGTTGACCTCAATGAAGTCGGCATAGGGGTGAAGAATGGCGAAACACTTAAGATAGTCCCAGTGGGCTTCTTCTAGCGGTGTGTCCTTCATCTTGCCGATGTTGACCCCGATCGGAATCGTCGGCCAACGTTGCTGGCGCTTGAGTTCCCGCAAAGTTTCGGCGATCGCTTCCGCCCCGTTGTTCGGGAAGCCCATCCGGTTGATCAAGGCCTTGGCCTCCGGGATGCGAAAGATGCGTGGCGAGGGATTGCCCGGCTGAGGACGAGGGGTCACGGTACCAATTTCCGCGTAGCCGAAACCCAGATTCTGCCAAGCCGGCAGGCATTGCGCATCCTTGTCAAAGCCCGCAGCAAGCCCCACGGGATTACGAAACTTCAAGCCCCAGAGTTCGACTTCCAGCTCCGGCGTCGTCTCTTCGGCCCAACTGGAAAATGGTGCGGTAAAGGCGTCTTGCTTCATCGCCGCCATCGCTTGGTGATGGACCCACTCAGGCGAGAAGTTGAAAAGCAGAGGGCGGACGAGATGGGTGTACCAGAGATTCATTTTCCAATGCAGAACGTGGCGAATAGTTGATCGAGGATGTCTTCGTTAGTGCTGGCGCCGACCACTTCGCCCACCGCGTCGAGGGCCGTTCTCAGGTCGATGCTGATGAGCTCGGGCGGGGCACTGGCTTCGAGTTGCTCAAGGGCGATGGCTGCGGATGTCTCAGCGCGGCGCAACGCGCTTTCTTGGCGGGCATTGATCGTCAGCCAGCTTTCTGTATCCACTTTGCTGGAGTGAAGCAAGAGGCCTTCCACCTGTTGCTCCAACTCGACCAAACCTTCACCGGTTAGGGCGCTGAGGCCAATGGTGTCTTTGGGATGGTCGCCATGCAAACCGAGATCGGCCTTGTTGGCAACGCGCAAATAACGCTGGCCGGCGGAGAGCTGCTTGGGATCAATGCCGTCCTGGGTAGGTGGCGCACTCCCATCGACAACGTGGAGAATCAGTTGGGCTTTGGCCAGGGCAGCGGCGGCACGTTGCACGCCCTCGGCTTCAATCACGTCTTCGGTGTCCCGCTGTCCGGCCGTATCAATGAGCCGAAGGAGAACACCGCCACAGCGGCATTCGGCCTCGATCGTGTCGCGAGTGGTGCCGGGGGTAGAAGACACAATCGCTCGGTCTTCCCGCAGCAAGCGATTGAGCAGGCTGGATTTCCCCACGTTGGGTGCTCCCACGATGGCCGTCGCCACGCCCTCGCGCAACACGCGGCCAGCCGGCGCCGTGGCGATCAGTTCTTGCAACGTCGTGAGGGTTTCGCGGAGTTTGCTGGCAAAACCACTGGTTACCTCTGGGGCAATATCTTCGTCAGGAAAATCGATGTAAGCTTCCAAATGGGCCAGCAGCTCGGTTAGCGTGGTGCGAATAGCATTCAGCTCGGCGCTGAGTTTCCCGGTCTGCATCGAGCGTGCTCCACGCAGGGCGATCTCGGTGGAGGCGGAAATCAGGTCGGCCACGGCTTCGGCCTCGGTCAAGTCGAGTTTGCCGTTGAGGAAGGCGCGTTCGGTAAATTCTCCGGGGCCGGCGGCAATCGCTCCTAGTTCGAGCAGAGCGGCCAGAATCTTTTCCGCGATGAAGGGGTTGCCGTGGCAAGAAAGCTCGACCACATCCTCGCCGGTGTAGCTGTGGGGGGCCGCCCAGTAGGTGGCAACGACGTCGTCCAGGATCTGTTCTCCATGGCGGAGGGTGACATGTTTCGCTTGGCGGGGGAGCCACTCTTGCTTGCCACTCAGGGTTTGCAGGAGCGAGAGAGCTTGGGGGCCGCTGAGGCGGAAAACAGCCAAGGCGCCACTGCCCGGCGGGGTGGCCAAGGCGGCGATGGTCGAAGTAAGATGGTGCTCAGTCAGGCCCGTGCTCATGAAGCGAAATCGGCTACAGGCTGCCCAGATTTTTCATGAATGGCGAGGACGGTTTGGTGGAGCGAGGCTGCTAACTTTTTGCGATTCGTTCCGGTCTGTGGCGGAGCTGCGGTCAGGGTGACACTGATCTTGGGCTGCCCGAGCAGGCGGGAGAGGTGGAGGAGGAACGGCGTGGCGTCGTGCCAGGCGACGCCTTCGTAGGGGCGGCGACCTTCAATCTGGTAGTGAAGATGGATCGGCTGGACGGCCCAACCTTTATCCACGGCTGGTTGGAGGAGGGCACCACGAAAGGGCACCACGGTTGAGCCGTCACTGGTTCCGGCTTCGAGAAAAACCACGATGGGGATGCCGGCTTCCGTGGCCGCGCGGATTTCTTCGGTGATGCGGGGAAGGTCGCTCCGCATTTGGCGCTGGATGTAGATCGTACCGGCCATGTTGGCCAGCATGCCACCCCAGGGCCATTTCTTCACTTCCGCCATGGAAACAAAGAAGACCGGTCGGGCCGCCGAGAGGATGAAGATATCTAGATAGCTAACGTGGTTGCTGGCGTACAGCGTGGCCGGCTCCAACTTACCTTCGACTCGTAGATCGATCCCCAGTACCCGGAGCACGATGCTATCGTACTTCTGTAACCAACTGGCGCGGAAGGCGGGTAGTTCTTCCACCTTCACCCACGGCTTACGCAGCGCAAACTCCGTCGCCGCCGCCACGCTGAGCAGCAGAAAGAACACAAAGCGGTAGATAAGGCGGAGGTAGGACATTTACGTCAATACTTCGCGGAGGTAGGGAGCTGTGGCGGAGCGTTTGTGCTTGGCGAGTTGCTCCGGCGTGCCAGCCACTACGACCTTGCCGCCGCGCTCGCCGCCTTCCGGCCCCATCTCGATGAGGTGGTCACATTCCGCTAGAACGTCGAGGTGGTGCTCAATCACGATGACCGAATGCCCGGCATCCACAAGCTGATGGAGGACGTCGAGCAGCTTGCGCACATCGGCTAAGTGGAGGCCGATGGTGGGTTCTTCCAGCAAGTAGAGATTGTGGGCGTTTTCAAAGCCGCGTGTCTTGAGGCGCTTGTTCGCGTTCACTTCCAGCGAGCGGGCCAGCTCGGCCACCAGCTTGATGCGTTGGGCTTCTCCCCCGGAAAGCGTGGGGCTGCGTTGTCCCAGTGTGAGGTAGCCGAGGCCGGTGTCGGCCAGGAGTTGGAGCGGCCTTTGCAGACGGGGCACCGCTTCAAAGAAACCGACCGCCGTTTCCACCGTCATCTCCAGGACATCGGCGATGCTGGCGCCGTCATATTTCACTTCCAGCGTTTCGCGATTGTAGCGACGGCCATTGCAGGCATCGCAGGGCACAAACGTGGTGGGCAGGAAGTTCATCTCCACCTTAATCGCTCCCTGACCCTGGCATTTTTCGCAACGCCCGTTGCCGCTGTTAAAGGAGAAACGCCCGGGCATGTATCCGCGCTGGCGGGCGAGGGGAAGCTGGGCATAGAGCTTGCGCAGCTCGTCCATCAGGCCGATGTAGGTGGCAGGAGTTGAGCGTGAGGTCTTCCCAATCGGGGACTGATCCACCTCGTAGACTTGGTAGAAGCGCTCATCGCAGAGCACCTCATCCCAGGGCTGGTCTTTGCCTTTCTTGGCGCGTTTTTGCAGCAGAGATTCCGCCGCCGGGCGAATGAGATCGTGCACCAGGGTGCTCTTACCAGCCCCGCTAACGCCACAGACTCCGACGAGACGCCGCAACGGCAACTTGACGTCTTGTTCCCAGATATTGTTCGCGCAGGCAGCCTTGAGTTGGAGGCGGGGCGTTTCTTTCTTAATGGGGCGACGTTTACCGCGCGAGGGATGTGGCATGGGGTCGCCTAGGATTTGGCCGGTGACCGAGCCCTTACTCTTGGCCAGCTTCTTCCAATTGCCGTCGGCGACGATCTTGCCGCCGTTGATACCCGCACCCGGGCCAAGGTCGATCACCCGGTCGGCGGTGCGCATCGTGTCCTCGTCGTGTTCGACCACGACTAGCGTGTTGCCTTTGTCCTTCAAGCCCTGGAGCGACTTAAGCAGGTGGGCGTTATCACGCGGGTGAAGGCCGATGGTCGGTTCGTCCAAGACGTAAAGCACACCTTGGAGATTGGAGCCCAGCTGAGCGGCGAGGCGGATGCGCTGACTTTCGCCGCCGGAGAGGGTGGTGGCAGCGCGATCCAGCGTCAGATATTCCAGCCCGACTTCTTCCAGGAAACGTAGCCGTTGGGCGATCTCGGGCAGGATGTCTCGCGCCACGGCAGCATCGCGGCCTGAGAGTTTGAGATGGGCGAAAAAGTCAGCGGCTTGGCCAATGGTCAGGCGACCGATTTCGCCGATGGTGAGATCAACCCGCTGCTTGCTTCGGGGTTTGCCCTTGGCCGTACGAGAAAGGCGGACGGCGCGAGCTACGTCGTTGAGGCGTTCGCCTTGGCAGGTGGGGCAAACTTCCACCTCAATGTCTTCGGGGGCGGCAGATTCAAGCGCTGCCTCGGTCGCGATCTCGCGCTCGGCCTCAGTAAAGCCGTCGGCTTTTACGGTGAAGACAGTCCCGTAGCCCTGGCAAGTGGGGCACCAGCCGTGGACGGAATTGAAGGAGAAGAGGCGTGGGTCCAGCTCATCGAAGGAACGGCCAGAACCGGGACAGTACAGATGGGTGCTGTAAACCTGCTCCTCGCCTTTCTCGTTAATGGCGTAAAGCGTACCTTTCCCGTAAGTGAGGGCGGCTTCAACCAGGCGGCGGCGTTCGTCCGGGCTTTGTTTGGGCGTGAGGTTGCCGAGCACTAGATCAATGTCGTGTTCAACGAAGCGCTCCAGACGTTGAAACTTGGACGGCTCCACGTGTTTGCCATCGACGCGCAACTCCGGGAAACCTTTCTTTTCGGCCCACTTGGCCACGTCGCTATGGTAGCCCTTGCGGCCCTTGATCAAAGGCGCGAGGAGGAGCATTTCTTTTCGTCCCCGCGCTTTCTCCAAACGCTCCAGAATCTCGGTGTTGGTTTGGCGGATGGCAGGTTCGCCGGTGTCGGGATCGTGCGCTTGACCGACCTTGGCAAAGAGAAGGCGGAGAAATTGGTGCACCTCGGTGATGGTGGCGACGGTGCTTTTTCGGCCTCCTCGGGTCAGGCGTTGCTCGATCGCGACGGCGGGGGGGATGCCCGTGACCGCATCCACGTCGGGTTTTTCTAACTGTTCGACAAACTGCCGGGCGTAGGCGTTCAGGCTGTCGAGGTAACGGCGTTGGCCCTCGGCAAAAAGCAGATCGAAGGCCAGGGTGGACTTACCTGAGCCACTGAGGCCGGTTAACACGGTCATCTCGTTCAACTCGATGTCGAGGGAAAGATCCTTTAGGTTATGATGACGGGCACCGCGAATGGAGATGGCCGAGGAAGCAAGTCCGTTGGCGGAGCGCTGAGTCGCTTTGGGGGTCGCGAGCTTGGGGGCGGTCTCGCGCAAGACCCCGTTGCTCTTCTTTCGCTTGGTTGGAAGGTTCAGCTTAGGCTTCAGGTAGCGCCCGGTGTGGCTGGTCGGATGAGCGGCAATGTCTTCCGGCGTGCCCGCGGCGACCAATTGGCCGCCTTGGTCGCCCGCCTCGGGGCCAAGCTCCAGGAGCCAGTCGGCACATTTTAATACCTCCAGATTGTGTTCGATGACCAGGAGCGAGTCGCCCGCGTCGACCATGCGTTGGAGCAGCTGCAGGAGGAGGCGGATATCCTCGAAGTGCAGGCCGGTGGTTGGTTCGTCGAGGATAAAGAGGCGGGTCGGGCGTTTGGCCGGTAGTTCCTCGGAAGTTCCCTTTTTCCCCACGCTGGACTCTTGGAGATAGCTGAGTAATTTGAGCCGCTGGGCTTCCCCGCCGGAGAGCTGGTTCAGCGGTTGGCCCAGGCGCAGATAGCCAAGGCCGATATCTGCGAGTAGCTGGAGCGAGGCGCAGATTCGCGCAAAGGCCTGCTCTTCGGCTTCGGTGAGGTCGGTTTGATTTGGAGCGTAGAACACGAGCGCTTCGGCGGCGGTCATGCTCAAGACATCGTGGATACTCTTTCCCCGGTACTGGATGGCCAGCACGTGCGGCAGAAAGCGCTTGCCTTCGCAGGCGGGGCAGGTGACGTAGATGTCAGCCAGGAACTGCATTTCGATCTTTTCGTGTCCGGTACCGCCACAACGCGTGCAGCGTCCATTCCCGGCATTGAAGGAGAAGTCACCCGGCTTGAGCCCGCGAGCCAGAGATTCTTCGGTCTTGGCGAAGAGCTGGCGAATGTCTTCATACACGCCGAGGTAGAGCGCCGGCGTCGAGCGTGGCGTTTTAGAGAGGGGTGACTGATCGACCCGGATGACTTCGCTGACCAGACCAGCGCCGCGCATCTGGTTGATTTCCGCCTCCATGTTGGCGTCGTCGGCACTTTTGTTTTGTTCCCGAAGCAGGCCGCTGTACACCACGTCATGGACCAGTGTGCTCTTGCCTGAGCCACTCACGCCGCTGACTCCGACCAGCACGCCAAGCGGGATGTCGACGTTGAGTTTCTGCAAATTGTGCACCGTCGCGCCTTTGATCCGAAGCTGGTAGCGCGGTTTGATTTCGCGCCGCTTCTGCGGCAGAGGTACCACTTTACGCTCGGAGAGATAAGCGCCGGTGAGCGATTTTTTGTCGGCCAAGAGCTTGGGGTAGGAACCGGCAAAGACGATCTCGCCGCCTTGCTCGCCGCGACCGGGCCCGAGGTCCAAGATGTGGTCGGCGGCCTGCATGATGGCTTCTTCGTGCTCCACCACCACGATGGTGTTGCCGCGGTCGCGCAGGGCTTCGATGATCTGGACGAGCTGGGCGGTGTCGCGCGGGTGGAGGCCGATGCTGGGTTCGTCTAAAACAAAGAGGGTGTTGACCAACGAGTTGCCCAGGCAGGAGGTCAGATTGACGCGTTCGATTTCGCCGCCGGAGAGCGAGCGAGTGGCACGGTTGAGCGTCAGATACCCGAGGCCAACTTCGACCAGATAATGTAATCGGTCAGTCGCTTGTTTCTTCAATTGGGCGGTGGCTTCGTCGCCTTCCGGGATGGCGACGCCCGCCAGGAAAGTGAGCGCTTCGCGTAACGGGAGCTGGTTGATTTTCGCGAGATTAAGCAGCTTGGTCTGGCCATTCTGTTCAGATGGAAGTTGATAGAGGAGCGTTTGGGGTTGGAAACGGCCGCCCTTGCAGTCCGGGCAGGAACGGTAGGCCCGGTAGCGCGAGAGCAGCACGCGCACGTGCATCTTGTACGTCTTGGACTCGAGCCAGTCGAAATAGCCTTTGACGCCGTACCAGTCGCCTGATTCGTATTGTTCGTCGGCGGTTTTGCCGTTGCGGACCCCTTCGACCACGAAGTCCTGCTGGGCTTGAGTGAGTTCGACAAAGGGGACGTCCGTTGGGATGCGGGCTTTCTTGCAGGCTTTGAGGAGGTCTTTCTGGCATTCGGCCGAGATGCCGCTTTGCCAAGGTTTGACCACCCCATCGGCGATGCTCAGATTGCGGTCGGGCAGGGCGCGTTGGTAGTCGATCTCAATGGTGCGGCCAAAGCCCCGGCACGTCGGGCAGGCACCCACCGGGTTGTTGAAGGAAAACAGGCTGGGTTTGGGCGGCTCGTAGTCGGTGCCGGTGATGGGGTCATGCCACCGGTTGCTGAAGCGCATAGGCGACGTGCTCCCGCGTTCCCAGACGTCAAGCAGACCATGGCCGTGGAGGAGGGCGCTTTCGATCGCCTCGGCCAAGCGGGATTGATTCTCTTCGACCAGTTTAACGCGGTCCTGGATGACGAGGAGCGAGGCGGGCGCTTTTTTATTCGCCGGGAGTTGTTCAGCCTCGTCCGTGCGGAGGATGTCGGCACCAACTTGGACACGAAGAAAGCCTTGCTGGCGAAGGGACTCAAGGGCAGCCCGGAGGGTAGGGCGCTTTTCGTACGTCACCGTGAAGCCAAGGAGGACGTCTTTGCCCGGTTGTTCGGCGAGCAATTCCGCCACGATGTCCGGAGTGGTGCGGGGGCGGATTTCCCGTCCGTCCACGATCAGCCGACTCAGCCGGGCGAAGAGCATCTTGAGGTGGTCGGCGATCTCGGTCATCGTGCCGACCGTGCTGCGCGAGGTGCGGACGGAGTTGCTTTGCTCGATCGCGATGGCCGGAGGAATGCCGTCGATGCGGTCGACGTCCGGCTTGTCCATCCGTTCGAGAAACTGTCGGGTGTAGGGCGAGAAAGTTTCAACGTAGCGACGCTGGCCTTCGGCGTAGAGCGTGTCAAAAGCGAGCGAGGATTTGCCTGAGCCGCTGAGGCCGGTGACGACGGTCAACTGGTGGTGAGGAATCTCCACCTCCAGGTTTTTTAAGCTGTGCTGCCGAGCGCCAACGACGCGGATACTTTCCCGGGACATGCCGTAACGTAGAAGCTATCTCCCGTTTGGCAACGCTCCCGCCGCAGTCTAGGCAGAAAACGAGAGGGAAAAGAGGTTTAGGCCTCGACCGCGGGTTTTTCCCAGGCCAGGGCGTGGGCCTTGGTGATCGCCATCAGCTCCAAGTCTTCCAGATTGGAGAAATACTCGATGCTGCCCTCGTAATCGGGGGTGTAGTCCCAGAGGGGCGGGGTCACTTGGTTGGTGGCAACGGCGCAGGCCCAGAGGATACGGGTGCTCTTTTCAATCGCGGCGCAGGACTCTTTCAGCCCATCCACTTGCATCATGCCTTGGGTGGGGTCCATGATGTCCGACGGCTTTTTGACCGGGGTGATGAGCTCACGGATGCGGCGGTAGGCATCCAGCGTGATCTGACAGTCTGAATGAGCCCGGGCGTGTTTTTCAAACTTCACCAGGCTAGGGACATCTCGAAAAGTCATAGGGGCTCGCTTACTTGATCCTTGCAATATGCCCAGAGCGTGTAGATTGCCAAGTGGGAACCCACACGGCAAAGTCGAGCGAAAGGGCCTGTAACGTAGATAAACGCCTTAAATATGCCAACTTGCAGATGAATTTAAAAATTCAGCAATCTTTAGAGCAACTTGATGAGGTGATCCTGGGGAAATCCCAGGCTTTGCGTCTAGCCCTCTGCTGTTTGTTGTCACGTGGACATTTGTTGATTGAAGATGTCCCCGGTGTCGGGAAAACCACACTGGCCCACGCGCTGGCTAAGACCTTGGGCCTCCAGCTCCAGCGCATCCAGTTCACCAGCGATCT
>CAWUJC010000044.1:0-9834 GCA_963922355.1 uncultured bacterium
GCTTTGGTCGCCGGCTTCTTTTTCCTCGGCTTGGGCGGCGGCTTTTTCCGCTTCGCGGGCAGCGGCCTTTTCCTTTTCCCAGGTTTCTATGACGGTGTTAATCGAAGCCACCAGCTCTTTGCCTTCGAGCGCCTTGCCCTGTTGCTTGGCCTTGGCTTCCAGTACAACCTCGTCGATGATCTCGCCATCGGAATCAAGCAGGAGAGCCACCGGCAATTCATCGACATCGTATTCTTCCTTTAAGGATTTGTTCTGCTCGCGGATTTCCTTGCTCATCGGCGTGGTTTCCGGGAAATCAACCAGCAAGCGGATGAATTTCTTTTTGGCGTAAATCTTAAACTTGCGGTCGTCCAGGGTCTCTTCCCACAACATTTGGGATTGCTCGTCAGCATCGCGACTCAGAAAAACTGCGAGAATCGGGCGGCGAGTCGTCGCAGCCAAATGCTGCGCCCACTTCATGTTCTCAAACCAAATTTTGTGTGGATCGTAGTTGTAACGCTTGCGGAACTCCGGGGGAAGTTGCTCGAAGTGGATACGTGCTCCGCCGCTACTGTGGAGGATGTTGATGCCGGACTCATCGTAGTCCGTAATGGTGACGCCTTCGTATTCGTCGCCGTCCAGGGTTTTTAGATTTTCCGCCGAAAGGGGGAGGGCCAAGACGGCCGTGAGCAGGGCTACGGAAGCAAGAGAAGGCAAATTCATACGTGGTTAGGAGGTCGGCGATTCGTCGCGAAGGCACTAATTAGGCATTTTTGCGCAAAAGCTGCAACACCATTAAGACGTTACTTGAGACGAAAACTTGCAATCTTTTATCCACCTAAAGTACTAATTCTGAGGTACGTACAAGCGAGAAACTGTTTTTGCAACGGAGAAGGGCGCCCCGGTTTCCCAAGGCGCCCTTCATGGAGGTACGGGCGATAAGCCGAATTCTGTCGGGCAAAAATCGCCGAAGCGACGCCTGCCGGACCGTCATTGATCTGCGCGACCGGAACCCGGGGCTTGCCAGCTTGCGCCAGCGGATAGGCGACCCATGGCCCCTGTTTGGCCTTGCACCGCGTGGGGTTTATCGTGCCCCCGGCCTTGCGGACGGGGCGGTGGGCTCTTACCCCGCCTTTTCAACCTTACCTGTGACCTTGCGGTCCATCGGCGGTTTGTTTTCTGCGACACTGTCCGTGACGTTGCACTTTCGCCCAACGCCCCCGCGTGTTCTCCACGGCACGCTGCCTGATGGTGTTCGGACTTTCCTCCCCGCCAGAAGACGGAGCGACGGTCTGCCCGCATATGACTAGCCTACTCACGATAGGGCTCAATTTACAAGCTGGGATCAACAGTGTAGTTAGTTTGGTGAGGTCTCGAAGCATGAAAGAACACCCGATTGATCATGATCTTATGACAATATGCCGTGAAATCGTTACTGAGAATCTTTCGGAAGAGCAGTGGGCGGAGATAGAGTCATGCGATATGTTTCAACGTGGTGGTTACTGCGGTGGTTTTGATGCGGATGACGTTTTTTTTAATTTTAGCTACTATGATGAGCATAAAATTCGGTGGTGTTTTTCTCTGACTTTGGATGAGGTTAACGCCATACATGGCGGGACAAAAAACGTGATCGAGATTGAGAAATGGGATGATCTTTGGTCGCAATTTCAACAGGAATCTTAAGCCTGCTGGAAGCTAGCTTTGAGTATGTTTGGGAAGTGACGTTTTGCCCGTTGCTGTGTCATTTTGGCACTTTAAGTGTGACAAGCCATTGTTGTTTAAAAGCTCAATGAATTTGAATGATAATTCTGTAAATAGCTAATCAACAGTAATTTAAATTCATTGATTAATAAAATGTATTACATGTTGCTCATTAAGCACACAACCTGCGTCTCTTTCATTGCAAAGATAGAAATTTAAAGGAGATTTTAGCCCTATGGATTTAAGTAAGTTTACCGAAAAAGCGCAGGTGGCCCTCAGCGAGGCGCAGGATGCCGCCGTGCGCTATGGCCACCAGGCCATTGACGTCGAGCACGTGCTCGACGCGTTACTGCGCCAGGAAGGCGGCTTGGCCCCCAGGTTGATCGACCGGGCCGGCACCAACCCGCAAATTTTAACCGAGAAGCTCGAGCGTGAGCTCTCCCGCATGCCGAAGGTGAGCGGCCCCGGCTCTTCGCCGGGCAACGTCGTCGTCACCCAACGCACCAACGCGCTCTACGTCCGTGCTCAGGACGAAGCGAAGAAACTCAAGGACGAGTACACCAGCGTGGAGCATCTGCTTCTCGCCATGTTCGACGAGGCCGACTCCACCCCGGTGGCCCAGCTCTTCGACGCCGTCGGCCTGAAGAAGAAGAAGTTTCTCGAAGCCATGGTCTCGGTGCGCGGGAACCAACGCGTGACTAGCGCCAACCCCGAAGCCACCTACGAGGCTCTGGAAAAATACGGTCGCGACCTGACGAAGCTCGCCGACCAAGGCAAGCTTGATCCGGTCATTGGCCGCGACAGCGAAATCCGCCGCTGTATCCAGGTGCTCAGTCGACGGACCAAGAACAACCCGGTCCTCATCGGCGAACCCGGCGTGGGGAAGACCGCCATCGTGGAAGGTCTGGCCCAGCGCATCGTGGCCAAGGACGTGCCGGAGAGCTTGAAGAACAAGACGCTCATCGCGCTCGACCTCGCCGCGCTCATTGCGGGGGCCAAGTTCCGGGGTGAGTTCGAAGAACGCCTCAAGGCCGTGCTTTCGGAAATCACCAAGAGCGAAGGCCAGATCATTCTCTTCATCGACGAAATCCACACCATGGTTGGGGCCGGTAAGGCCGAAGGCGCAATGGATGCCGGCAACATGCTCAAGCCCATGCTTGCCCGCGGTGAACTCCACTGCATTGGCGCCACCACCCTCGACGAGTACCGCCAGCACATCGAGAAGGACGCCGCGCTCGAACGCCGCTTCCAACCGGTGGTGGTGGACGAACCCAGCGTGGAGGACACCATCTCGATCCTGCGCGGCTTGAGCCAGCGCTATGAACTTCACCATGGGGTGCGCATCCAAGATGCCGCCTTGGTCAGCGCCGCTGTGTTGTCGCATCGCTACATCTCCGATCGCTTCTTGCCGGACAAGGCGATTGACTTGGTCGACGAAGCGGCCGCCAAGCTCCGCACCGAAATTGAAAGTATGCCGGAGGAACTGGAAAACCAGGAACGCCGGATGATGCAGCTCGAGATCGAGCGCGAGGCTCTGAAGAAGGAAAAGGACCAGCCCTCCAAGCAGCGCTTGGCCGATCTGGAAAAGGAACTGGCTGACCTTCGCGCCAACCGCGACGCACTCAAAGCCCAGTGGGACGACGAGAAGCAATCCGTCACCCAGATCAATGAGCTGCGTACGGCGTTAGAGCTGACCAAACAGCAGGTCGAGCTGGCCGAGCGTAATCACGACTTGGGCAAAGCCGCTGAGCTACGCCACGGTCGTCTGCCGGACCTCGAACAGCAGATCGCCGACTACGAAGAGAAGTTCGCCAGCCGCGAAAGTGGGCACCGCCTCATCCAAGAGGAAGTGACGGAAGACGAGATCGCCGACGTAGTGAGTCGTTGGACTGGTGTGCCGGTTTCCCGCTTGCTCGAAGGCGAGAAGGAAAAGCTTTTGCGCCTCGACGAAATCCTCCACGAACGCGTGGTGGGCCAAAACGAAGCGGTGCAAGCGGTGGCCGATGCGGTCATCCGCGCGCGCAGCGGGCTGAAAGATCCCAAGCGCCCGATCGGTTCCTTTATCTTCCTCGGCCCGACCGGGGTGGGCAAGACTGAGCTGGCCCGCGCCTTGGCCGAAGCGCTCTTCGACAGTGAGGACAACATCGTCCGCATTGACATGAGCGAGTACATGGAGAAGCACGCGGTGGCTCGCCTCATCGGCGCGCCTCCCGGCTACGTGGGCTTTGAAGAAGGCGGTCAGTTAACCGAAGCCGTCCGCCGCAAGCCGTACAGCGTGATCCTCTTCGACGAGATCGAAAAGGCGCACCATGACGTCTTCAACGTCTTCCTCCAGATTCTCGATGACGGGCGCCTGACCGATAGCCAAGGCCGAGTGGTGGACTTCAAGAACACCATCATCATCATGACTTCTAACATCGGCAGCCCGCATCTGCTTGAAGGCACGACCAATGATGGTGACATCCTCGAGTCGGCTCGCGATAAGGTGATGGGCGAACTCCGCACCCACTTCCGGCCGGAGTTCCTCAACCGTGTCGACGACATCGTGCTCTTCAAGGGGCTGACCTTGCCGGAGATCGAACGGATCGTGGAACTGTTGCTGGAAATCCTCCGGTCGCGTCTGGCCGACCGCTTCATCGAACTTGAGTTGACCGACGCCGCCAAGGAATTCGTGGCCAAGGAAGGCTACGACCCGGTGTATGGTGCCCGCCCGCTTAAGCGTTACCTGCAACGACAGATCGAGACGAACCTTTCGCGCAAGCTGTTGGCCGGAAAGATCACCGACCACAGTCGCGTGACGGTCGACGAGAAGGACGGTGAGCTGGTCTTCTCCAGCGAGCCGCTGCCTTCGCCCAATGCCACAAATTCCGTTACGAGCGATGAGCCTTCCACCAAGGGCTTAGCTCCAGACATCGAGATCGAAATCGAAGAGCCGAAGAAATAACGGAGGGCGGAGCTTCTGCTCCGCCGAGATTAAAGACAGAATAAACGGAATATACCAAATGGCCCGCTGAAGTGGACCTAATACAATTCTGTGAATTTGGTCATTCCGTCAAAAAGACTGCGAGATTAGTTAAGACTCGTCTGCTCCAGCTTCACCTCTTCGCGGCGGGCGGTTGAGGCAGATGCCGCGCTGGCTGGCTTTGATGAACGCGGTGAGTTGCGCGACCGGCCCGCCGGAGAATTCGTTGTCCAGTCGCTCGACCGCTTGCGTGATGTTGAAACCCTTGTCGTACAGCGAGTCGTAGGCGGTTTGGAGGGCGCGGCGGTCGGCGAGGGAATAGCCCGCCCGTTTCAGCCCGACCCGGTTGAGGCCGTTGACCTGGTTGGTGCCCGTGGCCATGAAGAAAGGGGGGACGTCGCGGCCAATGCGGGTTTGGCCGCGAATCATGCAGAGTGAACCGATGCGGACGTTTTGGTGGACGACGACGGCGCCACCGAGAAAAGCGCGGTCTTCCACCTCCACGTACCCGGCAAGCAGGACGTGGTTGACCAGCGTGACGTGATCACCCAGCACGCAGTTGTGCGCCAGGTGCGAGCCCACCATGAGGAAGCAGTTATCGCCCACCCGCGTTTCGGAGTCGGGCGCCGTGCCACGATGAATGGTGACGTGTTCGCGAACCTTGTTGCCGGACCCCATCACCACGCGGGACTTGGTCGCGGGATCGAACGCGTTGTCCTGCGGATCGCCACCAATCTCCGCGCCGTAGACGTTGTCGTTGTTGGCCCCCATCACGGTGGCGCCGGTGATGACCGAGCCAGCCCGTAGGCGGCAGCCGTCGCCGATCACGCAGCCGGCTTCGACCACCACGTAGGGGTCGGCAATGACATCGTTACCCAATTCAGCTTTGGGGGAAATCAGCGCGGTCGGATCGAGATGGCTCATAATTAAGGGCGAACGTTATTCCCTATGTAACAAAGAAGTCGTGTTCGCGGAAGCTATAGTAATTGAGTTCTTCGCCCGCTCGGGGGGCGCCGAGGATCACGTGATCGAGTAGTATGATATTCAGCAGTTCGCTGGCGTGGAAGAGTTCGCGGGTGACGACGAGATCGGCCTTCGAGGGCGTGGGATCGCCGCTGGGATGGTTATGGACGACGATGATGCCGTAGGCTTGGCGGGCGAGGGCAGGGCGAAAAACATCGCGCGGCGTGCAGATACTTTGGTTGAGCGAGCCACGGGAAATCTCGTCAATCGCGAGCAGGCAGTGCTTGGTGTTGACCGAGAGAACACGGACGGATTCGTAGTCGAGCAGGCGCATTTCGTCACCAAGCAAGGCCGCGATGGTTTGCGGGTCGCTCATCGGTTTGGAGGCGGCGACGCTTTTGCTCAGGCGGGCGCCCAGACTGAAGGCGGCGTTGAGCTGAATGGCTTTGGCGGGACCAACGCCGAGAATTTTGGCCAGTTCACTGACCGGGGCACGGGCCAGAGCTTCGAGTGAGCCATAGCGTTGGAGCATGTCTTCCGCCACTTCGATGGCGGAGCGTCCCTTGGTGCCGGTACGCAGAAGAATGGCGATGAGTTCGGCGTCTCTAAGCGCGGAGGCTCCCGCTCTCAGCAACCGTTCCCTCGGCCGGTCGTCCGGCGGCATTTCGCGGATGAGTCGCGTCGTCATCGGTATCGACTCTATAAGGTTCTACCTGACCCTGCAACTGCGGCGGAATGTGGGCGACGACCAAAGCGTGGTCGCCTTCATACTGGCATTCCAGGACGCGACCGGTGCGGTGGAGGGCGGCGAGGATGGCTGTCTCGGAATTGGGCAGCTTAAGCCGGACGCGGAGCCGCCAGTTGCTCAACTGGTTTTCCATTTCTTCGAGCAATTGGCGCATGCCTTCGCCGCTTTTGGCCGAGATGGCGACCGAACCCGGGTACTCGCGTAGCACGAAATCGATCAATGCCGGGTTCTTCACTTGGTCGATCTTGTTGAAGACGTAGAGCATGTGCTTGTCGTGCGCGTTGAGCTCGGTCAGCACTTCCTTTACCGCTTCCATCTGCTGTTGATATTGCGGGTGGCTCAGGTCGACGACTTGGAGAAGGAGGTCCGCTTCGGAGACTTCTTCCAACGTGGCTTTGAAGCTCTCCACCAAATGGTGCGGGAGTTTCTGAAGGAAGCCCACCGTGTCGGTGAGCAAGACGCGTTGCTTGTTCGGTAGCTCCATTCGCCGGGTGGTGGGGTCCAAGGTGGCGAAGAGTTGGTCGGCGGCGTAGACCTCGGCCTGGGTTAGTCGATTGATCAGCGTGGACTTGCCGGCGTTGGTGTAGCCGACGAGCGCAACGATTGGCCAATGAGCGCGTTTGCGGCCTTGGCGTTGGGTGCCGCGTTGCTTGCGCACCTCGTTGATCTCGCGGTTGAGGCGGGCGATTTTTTCCTGCACACGGCGGCGGTCAACTTCGAGCTGCGTTTCACCCGGGCCGCGGGTGCCGATGCCACCCGCCTGACGGGAAAGGTGCGTCCACATCCGGGTCAGACGGGGCAGGAGGTACTGGAGCTGGGCCAGTTCGATCTGGAGCTTGCCCTCACGCGTGCGAGCACGCTGGGCAAAGATGTCGAGGATGAGCTGAGTGCGGTCGAGCACTTTGCGTTTGAACACACCTTCTAGGTTACGCGCCTGGGCGGGCGTTAGCTCGTCGTCAAAGACCACCGACTGCACCTCCTCCTTCGGGAACTTGGTGTTGAGTTCACTGGCTTTGCCTTTCCCGATGTAAAATGGCGCGGTGGGTTTTTCCAGTTTCTGGACGGCGACTTCTTCGACTTCGCCTCCCGCGCTTTTGACGAGTTCGCCTAACTCTTTCAGCGAGTCGGCAAAGTCCCAGCGGGATTCCCCCAGACGCTCAACCCCGACGATCAGGGCGCGTTCCATTTCCTTCGGTGCGTCGATTTCGTGCACCTTCTTCAATCAAATATCTCCAAAGTCATAAAAAAGAGGGGAGGCTGGCCAAGAGGGTTAAGCAACCAACCAATCTTCGAGTGTAGGCTCGCGGCGAAACCATGTCAATTGGCGCCGGGCGTACTGGTGTGTCAATTGCGTAACTTTTTCGAGCAGGGCGGCTCGCTCGGGTTCGGTCAGGGCCGAAGGATCACCGTCAACTTCCGCCAGGGAGGCCGCGATATTGCGGTAGCCGATAGCAGAAAAGTTGAGAAGTGCTTCCGCACCATGGGCTTGGATGAGGGAGGCGGTTTCTTCCATCCAACCGGCAGCAAACATGGCGGCCACCCGCGTGCTGATGCGATCGCGAAGCTCTGCACGTTCGCGCTGAAGGCAATAGGCCCGGAACTGCGGCACGACTGGCGGGGTGTGAGGCTGGCGCTGCCACTCTAGGAGAGACGTGCCGGTGGCGAGAATGACCTCCAGAGCCCGTTGCACTCGGCGAGGGTTTTGCAGATCGATCCGATCGCAGATGGCGGGATCTTCTGCGCGGAGGCGGGCCAGGCGCTCGTCATCGCAGAGAGCATAAAGCTCCTCGCGCAGTTCCGGCGGCGTGGCGGGGGCTTCGCAGAGCCCTTGGGTGAGGGCCCGAAAGTAGAGTCCGGTGCCGCCGACGATAAAGACCAGTTTGCCGAGATGTTGGGCGAGGAAGTCCGCCGCGTAGGTCAGGTACTGGGCGACATCGTAGCTCTCGCCCACCTTGACCAGATCGAGCCCGCCGTGGGGAAACTCGGCTTGTTCTTCGGGCGTGGCTTTCCCGGTGCCGATGTCGGCACCACGGTAGATTTGCATGGAGTCCATCGAGAGAATGACTGGGGAATGACCCTGCTCCTTCGCCGCTCGCGCCCATGCCATCGCCAGGCTACTTTTGCCGCTGGCGGTGGCTCCGGCCAGAAAGAGGGGCAAACTTGGGTCAAAAGGTGGAAGATTTGGCATCAGAGATTGATCCTAAACGACTAAGCCAACTCCGCAAAGGCGGCGCGGGCGCGCTGCAAAAAGAGCGCGACTTTCTCTGCGCATTTACGACCGTTCGGCAGTTCGAGGCCGGTGTGGGCGTCGACCCCGGCAGGGTGGGTGGCACGAATGGCGTCGGCCACATTCGTTTCGTCCAAACCCCCGGCGATGATCACGGGTTTCGGGGAGAGCGCGACCAAGCGACGGCTGATCGCCCAGTCGTGCGTCAATCCGGTGGCACCTCGGCGCCCTGTCGCCGGATCATGGGTGTCGGTGATAAAGGCTTTGACCAGCGGGCCAAAGTCGGCCACTTCTTCCGCCAAGTGGCTTTCGTTTTCGTCGCTGATCACGAGACTCTTGATCAAAAGTAGCTCGGGTGCGAGGAGGCGCAGGCGCTGGGTTTCTGCGGCGGAGATGTGGCCGTGGAGCTGGATCCACTCAACGTCAATGGTTTGGGCTAGGTCGATAATGTCTTCCGCTTGTTCGCGATAAGTAATCGCGACCACCTCGGTGGCTGAATGGCTCTTCTTGAGCGAGGCAACTAAACGGGCTGCCTCCGCTTCACTCAGGTCTTCGCGCCCGTCGAGCAAGCGCAGAGGCAGGCCGATGAACTCCGTCCCCGCAGCGGCGAGCATCTCGGCTTCGGCCAAATCGAGCGCACCGGCAATTTGAACGCAGGGGAGTTTCATCCTGGAGGGCAGCATGGTGCCCTGAGGAGCCGGGCGCAAAGATTTTTCCCTCTTTTTCCCTTCGACGCGAAACTCTGTTTGCCTTCTGGGGCGAGAACCGTAGGATCGGGAGCCGTTTTGACGCGGTACCAAAAGTCGTTATGAATACAATCTTAGTGGGCGCCCAATGGGGCGACGAAGGAAAAGGCAAGATCATCGATGTGCTGATGTCGAAGTCAGACATCGTCGTGCGAACGCAAGGCGGGAACAACGCCGGCCACACCGTGGAGGTGGGCAAAGAGAAGTTTGTGCTGCATCTCATCCCCTCGGGCATCCTGCGCAAGGGGCGTAAATGCGTGATCGGTAACGGTGTCGTGATCGACCCGCTGGCCGTGGTGGAAGAAATCAAGGGCCTGGAAAAACGTGGCATCAAGACGCTGGGCAATCTGCTCATCAGCGAGACCGCGCACATCGTCTTTCCGTTCCACCGCATGCTCGACGAGCAGCGCGAGACGATCAAAGCGAAAGAGGGGAAAGGCAAAATCGGGACCACCAAGCGCGGCATCGGTCCGGCCTATGGGAGCAAGGCGGCCCGGACCGGCTTACG
>CAWUJC010000045.1:0-9777 GCA_963922355.1 uncultured bacterium
GGCTTCCGCAGCGGCGGGTGCTCCGGCTGATCTCGACGAAGCGTGGTGGAAGCTGGGCTTTAACCAATTCCACGACATCCTGGCGGGAACCTGTACCGAGCCGACCTGGCGCGAGACGCGCGACCGCTTCGGTTCCGTTTTGCACGAAGCGCAGGAAGTGGCCCGCCGGGCGGCATTCCAAATCGCGCGGGAAGTCGATACGTCGGCGGAAGCCGAGAGCGTGCTCTTTGCCTTCAATCCGCTGCCCTTTGCGCGCGAGGCACACCTCGCGCTCGATCATTTCATTGCCCCGCTGGGTAAGCGTTGTATCTCGCACCTAGAAACTCAGGACGGCGAAGAAGTGCCGCTGCAATGGACGGCGGCCGACGCTAACTTCGGTCCCTGGGGTTTGCCTTGGGGTAAGCTCAATGCGCGGATCGCTCTTCCCGCCTCCGGCTATCAAGTGCTGCGGGTCGTTGCGGGGGGAGAGGCCTTGGATCAAGACAAGACCAAGGATGATCCGATCAATCAATTTAAGAAAAAGTTCGAAGAACAGCAGAAGCGCGTTGATCTGCCTAACGAACCCGCTTTCACTACCTGCGCATCGGGGGATATGAACTTGCTCGCCGCCCCAGTCGGCTTCGCCGTGGTCAAGGACTCGTGGGATACTTGGGGCCAGCCGGATGCGGTCTATGACGAGATCTTAGGGGAACCCGTTTTGCAGAGCGTCACGCTGCTAGAAGACGGCCCGATTTTGAAACAGATTCGTCAGCATTTCGAGTGGGAGCAATCGACGCTTTTCTTCGATGTGTTCACCTTCCCCGGACGGTCGGAAGTGGAAGTCCGCTTACGCTTCAATTGGCAGCAGCAACGCCAGCTTTTGCGTCTGGTCGTGCTGCATGCGTTTGGCCCGGCGCCGGTCCAGGCCAGCGTGCCGGGTGCGGTAATCAGCCGCCCCAACGACGGCCACGAGTACGCCATGCTCGACTGGCTCCAGGTCGGCGCCGAGGGCGGGTCGAGCCTTTTGGTAGCGAACGACGGTTGTTCCAGCTACCGCAGTGGGGACGGGCGAATCGAACTCTTACTCGCGCGCGGCACGCCGTTTGCCGAACACCATCCTTTCCTTTACGAGGACCGCCCGGATGTCCGCTTTACCGATCAGGGCTGGCAGGAGGCTCGCTTCCTCTTCCTCCCGAGTAAGGCAGCGCTGAGTGCCGAATCCGCCCAGCAAGCGGCAGATACGTTGCAGTGTCCGCCCATCGCAATGCTGGATTCCCGCCATCCGGGGACGCGGGCCTGGCGCGGCTAGGGTATTATTAGTAGATCATCGCCGCATTTTCTTAAATTAGCGCCGAAGCAGGGTAGGGCGGGCTGTCCCTAGCCCGCCGTGCGCTTCTCTGTGGCACCATTTTTGATAAGCACCGAGAGTGTCATCCGTGCTTTAAAGCGTGATCAAGTCTTGGGGGGTTTGAAGAAGGTACTTTGGGTTTTCTGCGGTGAGTTCGTCCCGGGAGCCGAAGCCCCAAAGCACGCCCGCAGAGTCGAGGCCGTTTTCGTGGGCGGCGGTTAGATCCACTGCGCGATCGCCAATCATCAGGCAGTTGGGGGTGATGGCTTCGTCAATGAGGAGCGCGCGAATCTGATCGCTTTTCGAAATACCAACATCACCGCCGTTGACGACCGTAAAGAAGGAGTGGAGACCGAAATGCTCCAGAATCTTTTCCGCAAAGACTGGAATCTTGGAAGTGCAAAGTCCTAGCTGGTAACCCTTGGCCCGAAGCTTTTCGAGGATGTCGGGGATATGGGGATAGAGTTCATTCTCCGCGTAGCCGATTTCGCGAAAACGTTCGCGATAGCTCGTGATAAGAGCCAGAACTTGCTCGTCCTTGATTCCCGGCAAGAGCTGACGGAAGGCGACATCCAAGGGAGGACCAATGGTGGTGGCGAGTTCTTGGGTCGATCGTTCGGCGTGGCCGTGCTCGATCAGCGCATAGTTGAGCGAGCGGGTAATGCCCTTTTCGGGATTGCTCAGCGTGCCGTCGAGGTCGAAGAGCAGGGTCTCGTAAGCCAAGGTCATGCTGGGCAGCGACCTTTAGGATTTAGCGGCAAGGTAGTGTTTGGCCACCAATGGCTCCAGGCTGTGGCTTTCTTCCAGATCGAGCTGGACGATAAGCTCCCGAAGTCGCTGAGCTTCTTGGGTGAGGGCGTCTCGGTCGGTGGGCTTAATGCCTTCGTATTCATCTGGCATGACGCCATAGACGACGAAAGGCGAGTGCCAGCGCATGCCGCAAAAATTAGCCGTCTGCTGAAAGGGGCGGAGCAGTTCGCTCATCGTGTAATTATTGAAACCACCAGCTTGGTAGGACCAGTCGGTGCTGGCGGCCGTGACGACCGAGAGCCAGTGCTTACCGTGCAGGGCCTTGCCTTCCTTGGGCGGATAGGCGAAGCCGTACTCCAGGACGATGTCCTGCCATTCCTTGAACAAGGCAGGGGAAGAATACCAGTAGAACGGGTGTTGGAAGACGATGAGGTCGTGGGCGACGAGGCGCTCCTGCTCGCGCTTGGCGTCGATCTTGAAGTCGGGGTACTCGGCGTAGGCGTCAACCAAGGTGAGGCCGGGCAGATCGCGCACCGCATCCAGCAGGGCACGGTTGCCAACGGATTGGGAGAAGTTCGGGTGAAAGAGGTACCAGAGAATGCGTTTGTCAGCCATAGATCGATTCGGGTTCTGGAGAGAGCTTAGAACAGGGCGCCGGTGCCGCAAGTGCGCCGAACTTGTGAATTTTCGGGCAGCCTCTAGGTCTTGGCGGCGAGAATTTTTTCGATCTGCATCCGGTGGATGCGTTGGTGTACGGCGTTCAGGACGTGCCAGCGATGGGCGTTCATCGGGCCAAACCAGGGATGGTCATGCCGGAGTTGGAGTTCACCGCCCTGAGCCGGTCGGGTGCATTTCTCTGCCTGGCGGGCCAAGATTTTTTCGAAGGTCTCCAGAACCGCCCGACCCGTTTCCGGTGAGGGTTTGACGTCTTGAATGCGGGTGGCCTTGGTCACCGCTTTGCCGGCCCGGAGGGAATCCAGAATGCCGAGAATGCCCATACCCACGATCACGAGGTGCTCGACCGTCATGGCCGGGGACCAAAAGCGAGAGCTGTCTTCGATTCCCGGGAAGCGCTTGATCAGCACTTGGCGGCGAAGGGTGGTGTCGTCCAGATCACGGATGAGCGCGAGGACTTTCTCCCCTTCGGTTTGGTAGATGGCGTTCGCTTGTTGCCACGAGGTGGTGGCCGAGGAAAACGGCACCATGAAGTTGCGCATGAGGAAGAGTTCCAGCGCGGGTGGGCCAGCACCAGGGGCTTCGAGCTCAGGAGAGGGCGTTGTCGCAGGCATAACTTTTAATTAACAAGTAACTACGTCTTTGGCAAGGGCTGGCCTCGGTTTTTTTGCAGATTTCGTTTCTTTTTCGCCTGCAATTTGACGCGACCGCCTTGCGCCCATAGCTTGCTGGTAAGTTGTTTTTTTAGCCGTGTCTACTCCCCTCGCAGCTCTTCCGCCCAATCACGTGCACCTCTCTCCGTTGCACGAGGTCGAACTCGGTTCGACCTATGGCCATTACATTCAAAATCCGCCGGACCACGACATCGTCCTCTTCAATCTTTCGAAAAAGATGGCCAACAACGAGCCGCTGATTCAGGGCGAACTCGTCATCGCCGGGCAGGACACGCGCGAGCAGTACGAACTGGCGAAGGTTTACCCGCTCCATTTTCGCAAGACCTATTACCCGACCAGCTTTCACCAAGACCCAGCGGGCGAGCTGCGCAATCTGAACCGCGCCGCGGAGATTCTGGATATCCCTCCGGCGATCGGTTCGACCCGCACGACCTTTCGCAGTTGCTTCATTCCTGGTCGTCCGCTGGATAAGCTCACGCCGTTTGGGGTCGAGCCGCCGGAACGCAATATCGAGATCGCGAAAGAGCAGGTTGATCCCATGGTGATGATTGGCCTCTGGAAGCTCTACGAAGAACTCTACCAGCAGCTGAAGAAGCTACACCAAGGAGGCTTGGCGCACGGCGACCTCTATCTGCATAACGCGATTGTTTCCATGGCGCCGATCCAGGTCTGTCTGATCGATTTCGAGCTGGCCAAACACCGCGACGAAGTGAGCCTGGAAGAATGGGCCAAGGTTACGGCCTTTGACCGTCAGGAACTCTTTACTCAGGCTGCCTATGTGCAATGTGGTTTGGGTCGCCAATCCGGGGAGCTGGCCGAAGCGGTTTACGAAGCGTTGCCCGATCTCTTTGGGCGCCACGCTGGGCGCTACCGCCGCGCGATGGACCATGCCGGCAGTCCGCACGGGATGGGTGGGGGCAAAGTGCGCTCTCGCCGGGATTATGAAATTTAGGTTCTCAGAGGGAAGAAGGCAAAAAGGATAAGGGAATACTGGGTGCAGTGTCACGCTGCCGCCCTCCGTCGCTTACTGGCCAGTCAGCAATCTGGGTAAATCTGCGAAATCTGTGGTCGTAAATTCGAACGCGGCACGACGTTACCCGAAAACAAAACGCCCGGTCTCGAAAGACCGGGCGTTTGGCGAAAGGTCGGCGGCGGGAGAGATCGCGCCGCGCGGTTATTCGTGTTAGCTCCCCGTGTTTACTTAATGAAGAGCATTTCCTGATAGGTCGGCAGCGGCCAGGAGGCATCCGGGCAGATCGCTTCGAGAGCGTCGACCGTTTCGCGGAGGTCTTCCATGGCAGGCTTCACCTTGGTGCACCACTCGGCCGGCTCTTCGCCAGCAGCGCCGTGGGCTTCCTTCAGGGCAGCAATCTTTTCTTCCAGTTCGCCGGTCAGCGCGGCCACCTTCTTGAGGGTCTTCTTGCTGACGTCAACCCCGGCTTCCTTGAGCGCATTGTAGGTCTCGGCCAGTTCCTTGGTGTAGGCCACTGCGGTCGGGAAGATCAGCGTCTGGGCGATCTCCGTGGCGGAGTTGGCTTCCACATTCAGGTGGGCGCAGTACTGTTCGGCGTAGATTTCTTGGCGGCTTTCCAGCTCCACTTCACTCAGCACACCGTACTTCTCGAAGAGTTCGATGACGTCTTCACCCGTGATGGCGGGGAGGGCGTCAGCCGTGGTCTTGAGGTTCGGGAGGCCACGCTCGGCGGCTTCGGCGTGCCAGGCTTCGGAGTAGCCGTCACCGTTGAAGATGACGTTGCCGTGCTCGTCCAGGATTTCCTTGAGGACGCTCTGGATGCCGGCGTTCAGGTCGCTCGCGCCTTCCAGCTTGGAGGCGATGAAGTCGAGCGAGTCGGCCAGGATGGTGTTCATGGCAACCAACGGACCGGCGATGGACATGTTGGACCCGACCGCGCGGAACTCGAAGCGGTTGCCGGTGAAGGCAAACGGCGAGGTGCGGTTACGGTCGCCCGCGTCCTTCGGCAGTTCCGGCAGGACGTCGACGCCGATGTTCATCGTGCCTTTGGCCTTGCTGGAGGTGGCTCCACCGGCCTTGATCTGGTCCATTACGTCGCCGAGCTGGTCACCCAGGTAGACGGAGATGATGGCCGGAGGCGCTTCGTTGGCACCCAGGCGGTGGTCATTACCGGCGCTGGCCACGACGGAGCGGAGCAGCGGGGCGAACTTGCTGACGGCACGGATCACGGCGCCGCAGAAGACGAGGAACTGCGCGTTCTCGTGCGGGGTGTCGCCCGGATCGAGCAGGTTGCCCTGGGTGGCGTTACCCAGCGACCAGTTGACGTGCTTCCCGGAGCCATTGAGGCCGGCGAACGGCTTTTCGGCCATGAGGCAAGCCATGCCGTGCTTATCGGCCACACGCTTGAGGATCGTCATGATCACTTGCTGGTGGTCAGCGGCAACGTTGGCGGATTCGAACATCGGCGCGATTTCGAACTGGCCCGGGGCGACCTCGTTGTGGCGGGTCTTGCTCGGGATACCCAGCTTGTAGAGTTCGCGGTCGACTTCATACATGAAGGCCATGACGCGATCTGGGATGACGCCGAAATAATGGTCGTCAAATTCCTGGCCCTTGGGCGGAGCGGCACCGAAGAGAGTGCGGCCACCGGCCACGAGGTCCGGGCGGGCGTAGAAGAAGGCCTTGTCGACCAGGAAGTATTCCTGCTCCGGACCGGCGGTAGCGGTCACCTTGGCGATGTCGCTGTGGCCGAAGAGGCCGAGGATGCGGCGGGCCTGCTTATCGACGGCCTGCATGGACTTGAGGAGCGGGGTCTTCTTGTCGAGAGCCTCGCCGGTCCAGGAGACGAAGGAGGTCGGGATGCAGAGCGTGGTGCCGTTGGGGTTCTCCATCACGTAAGCCGGACTGGTCACGTCCCAAGCGGTGTAACCGCGGGCCATGTGAGTCGCGCGGATGCCGCCGTTCGGGAACGAGGAGGCGTCCGGCTCGCCCTGGATGAGGGTCTTGCCCTTGAACTTGCTGATGGCAGTCGCACCGTCGGTGCCCGGGTCGTAGAAGGAGTCGTGCTTTTCCGCAGTGAAGCCGGTGAGCGGGTAGAAGACGTGGGTAAAGTGCGTCGCGCCTTTATCCATCGCCCACTTCTTCATGGCTTCGGCCACTTCGTCGGCCACGGCCAAGTCGAGCTTCTGGCCGTCCGAGACGGTTTCCAGCACCTTGTTGAAGGTTTCGTCGCTCAGCATTTCCTTCATCTTGGCAAGGCTGAAGGTGTTGCTGCCGAACACGGTCTCCGGGGATTCGTCGGAGAAGTTAACCGAACCGTCAGCAGGGCTAAGGTTGGCAATCTTACTAATTGTCGCAGAACGACTTGGGGTAGTGCTCATAGAGTAATTTATTTCCTTCTAGTTAATTTGGAGTATCCCCGGGCTGGCCGGAGCAACCGCTTTCCTGTGAAAACGGGGCCAGATAGGTAAGCACGTGCTATACCAAGTCCTCGACCAGTGAGTCTTGGTTTTTTTTAGCCAGAGGGGCGTTTCCTCGTTGGTTCGTCACGGAAAATTGACACAAAAAGAGGCAGCATCAGCGGCCTGGAGGATGGACATCCTAGGCAACCCGGCGCATGCTGAGGCATGACTCAGCGCCTCTATCCTGCCCTGTTGGCCGTTCTGTTTGCGGTGGCCTCGCCGCTTGTCGCCGCGGAAACCATGCCCGAGATGTTCCGGGATCTCCAAAAGAAGGCCCAGCTCCACCTCATTATCGAAACCCAACAGGTAGACACCTTGCCTTTGGCTCTCAACATGGGGCAAGACATTAGCGTGCCAGCCGTCCGAGGCCAGGCCATTACCGTACGCGCCAAGGTTCTGCGCGTGTTGCGCGGCTCCGGCGTTAAGCCCGGCCAGGTCATCACCATCCGGTACGACTACAAACCGAAGCCGGCCGGCAACCCGGCCGCCCCGGCACCCATTCCGGTGCTAGCCGGTGGCATCAAGCGTCAGGCCTGGCTCAATCGCGAGAGCGGTGGCGGCTTTGTCCCCGCAGCCTTTGCCTACAGCTTCAACGCCGTGCCGGATAATCTGCCCATCACCGGCGGGCCGGTCGCGAACTAAGCCAAGCGCTTCTCGAGGGGAAACACTATCTATCAAGAGGGAGAAGAATGAAGTACGTTAACTTGCTGTTCGTGAGCTGCCTGCTGGGCGGCATGACTGGATTGAACCTCCAGGCCGAACTGCCGCCTTCCGCCTACGAAAGCCTGAAGGAAAACGCTGCGGTCAAGGCGACCATTCTGGTGACCAAGGTGGCCACTTCTTTGCCTCCGACCGCCGCCACTCTTCCGTTGGAAAAGGCAACCCAGCAGCCGATCAATATTGACGTGACGGCTCGGGTCATCTCCGTGGAGCGGGGGAAGAGCAAGGTGGAGACCGACGGGAAAATCCAAATCAGCTATAGCCACGAATACCGCCCGCCGGGGTTCGTGGGCCCGGGCTTGGTGCCTGTTGTTCTGCCAGGCAAAGTCTACGAAGCTTACCTCGATGCTGATGCCGCCACGCCCGGTCTTTTTGTCCCCGCCGCGGGCGCTCAGACCTTCGAGCCGGTGGAAGAGTGATACTCCTTAAGTTTAGGCGGATTGAATTTCGCGCCAAGTCCGCGGGGTGATTTTATTATCGCGCCAAGTTCGCAACGTTCGCCAAGTTTTTTAAGTGATGAACGAAGATGAGATTGCGAAAAGGGTCCTCGATGCCGCCTATGAAGTTCACACAGTTTTGGGGCCTGGTCTCCTTGAATCTGTCTATGAGGTTGTCTTAGCAGACGAGTTAAGAAACTCAGGTATGTCTGTCCAACGACAAGTTCCCATTCAGATAAAGTACAAAGAAATGATTTTCAAAGAAGGTTACCGAGCCGACTTGGTTGTAGCAGAGAAGATTCTTATCGAACTCAAGTGTGTTGAGACATTGAAACCAGTCCACGCCAAACAGGTGCTAACATATTTGAGGCTAGCCGATCTGCGCTTGGGGCTACTCTTGAATTTCGGAGAAGCCAGTTTGAAGAATGGGATCAAGCGCTTAGTGAACGGCTTGCCAGAATAAAACTTGGCGAACGTTGCGAACTTGGCGCGATTCTATCTGAAAAACTGCGGCCTCTGCGCGAGGAAAACTAATCTATTTCCAGGCGGCGCTGGATGCCGAATTTCTCGACGCGTTTGCGGAGCGTGGCGCGGGTGATGCCGAGCATCTTAGCGGCGCGGACCTGATTGCCGTTCGTTTCGGCCAGGGCGCGGACGATGAGTTCACGCTCTGCGGCAGGGAGGAGCTGGAGTTCGCCGTCTGCCTTGGCGACCGAGAAAAGGATGTCGAGGGCGCGTTGGAATTCGCTGCCCGGTTCGGCGGAATAGGCGAGTCCGCTGGGGACAGTCTCCCGAGCCGCGCCATGATCTTCCGCAACCGTGGCGTCTGAGTTCGCCTCATCAGGTTCCACGTCGTCGCTGTTGTCCGACGTCGTGACGGCGGTCGTCTCGGGCGAGCCGTTGAGCACTTCCGCCGGCAGGCTATCCATGCCGATGGTGTCGCCGGTGGCGAGGACCATCGCACGCTGAATGCAGTTCTGCAGTTCGCGCACGTTGCCCGGCCACTGATGGTGCAGCAGGGCTTGCAGGGCGTCTTCGGAAATCTGGGAGGGCCCGCCGCCGTTGCTTTGGCGAATGCGGCTGACGAAGAACGAGATGAGTTGGCTCAAGTCCTCCTTGCGTTCACGGAGCGGCGGAAGGTGGAGGCGGACCACATTCAGTCGGTAGTAGAGATCCTCGCGGAAGGTTTTCTCCTGCACGCATTCCCAAAGGTCTTTGTTGGTGGCAGCCAAAATGCGGACGTCGCACTTGGTGGCGGTGTTGCTACCTAGGCGGGAAATTTCCCCTTCTTGTAAGACGCGGAGGATCTTCGTCTGGGTGGTGAGCGGCATATCGCCGATTTCATCGAGGAAGAGCGTACCGCCGTCGCATTGCTCAAACTTGCCGACGCGTTGGGTCATCGCTCCGGTAAAGGCGCCTTTCTCGTGGCCGAAGAGTTCGCTTTCCAGCAAGTTCTCCGGGATGGCGGCGCAGTTGATCGCGATGAAGGGCTTCTGGGCGCGGGGACTGTGTTGGAAAATGGCGCGGGCGACAAGCTCCTTACCCGTACCGCTTTCGCCGGTAATCAAAATCGTGGCCTGCGTGTTGGCGACTTGGCCGATGAGCTTGTAGACCTGCTGCATGGCGGGCGAGTTACCCACAATGGTCTGGCGGAGGTCTTCCGGGCTAAGCTGGGCGCTGCGCTTCGGTGCACCTTTTTCGGTGCGGGCGGCGTCGAGCCCGCGCTGGATGATTTCCTTGAGCGCGGGAATGTCGAAGG
>CAWUJC010000046.1:0-9666 GCA_963922355.1 uncultured bacterium
GGGTGGTGTCCTCGCTGCCTTGGCGGCGCGTCAGGCTGAGCGGCGCGAGATCGTAGCGCTCGGCTAGCTCGGCTCGCAGCCCGGCGGGCAGGTTGCTCATCTGCTCAAACGCGGTGACCCGTTTGGCGAAAACCCACTCGGCCACCTGGCGGCGGCGATAGGCGGGGGCCTCGCCGAGGTCCCAGGCCTCGGGCGGTTGATCAAGCAAGAGCGGCTTCATGGAGGTAGCGCTAAGAATAGCGCAGCCGGGGCAAGTTGAACAGAGGCAGCCGGATGAAAACTCGGCTACTCGGTTTGATAGGTCCCCACCAAGGTGGCTTCGCCTAGAATGTGGCCGTGGAGCCGGGACTTGAGCTGCCCGGCCGTGGTTCGGGGTGGGAGGTCCGGCAAGAGGAAGTCCAACGCGTAGAGCGTAAAGATGTAGCGATGGGCGGGACCGGGCGGCGGGGCTGGGCCACTGTAGCCGACGTTGCCCCAGCTGTTCGTGCCCAAGCGGGAACCGTCCGGTGGATCGGAGGAGCTAAACGTGGTCGTGTCCGCCGGGAGGTTCCACATCACCCAATGCACCCAGTTTTTGTTGGGGGCATCGGGATCGTGCAGCACAAGGGCGAAGCTTTTGATCCGATAATCACGGGCTCCCTTGATCTCCAGCGTTGGCGAGATGTTCTCCCCGGCCTTGCTGAACTTGGCGGGGATGGGTTGGCCGGGTTGAAAATCCGGCGAGCTAAGGCTGAGCTGGCTTTGTCCGGCCAAAGGCTCAGCCACGAGGGCGATACAGAGCAGCACGAGTGAGGCGACCAAGCCGGACTCGTGCTGCGCCGCGTTCATTTATTTCTCCGCGGCCTCAAAAAGTTTGGCGTAAGCGCCGTAGCCCTCTTTCTCCAAATCCGCTTGCGGGATGAAGCGCAAGGAGGCGGAGTTGATGCAATAGCGCTGGCCGGTTGGGGCAGGGCCGTCCGGGAAGACGTGGCCCAGGTGGGCGTCGCCGGTTTTACTCCGCACTTCGGTCCGCACCATGCCGAATTTCCGGTCGGTCACTTCCACAATCTCTTCTTCGTCGATCGGGCGAAAGAAGCTGGGCCACCCGGTGCCGGAATCGAACTTGTGGGTGGAGGCAAAGAGCGGCTTACCCGAGATGATGTCCACGTAGATGCCGGGCTGCTTGTTGTCCCAGTACTCGTTACGGAAGGCGGGCTCGGTGCCATCTTCCACCGCGACGCGGTACTGCATGGGGTTGAGTTTGGCTTTCAGTTCTTCTTGGCTCATCGATTGGCGGGTGGGGTAAGTTTTCGTGTCGTTGATTTTGGGCGTGGGGGCAAAGGCCTTGGGGTTTGTCCCCGTCGCTGGGCTGGGAGACGCGGCAAGATAGCTCAGGGCCAAGCCAATCGCAAAGAGGCCAGACGCCGCGCCCACGCCGATTTTCAGCAATTGGGTCTTCATGTCCATAAGAGGAAGGATGGCGGGGCCTTATTCCCATGACAACATATTCCAGGAAATAAACCCGCGCCCCCGCCCTCTCATCGGCGTACCCTATGCGAACTATGGCCCGTCTCGATCCTCTCTCCCGCCGCAACATCCCGGAATTTGAACCCGTCTGGCAGACCGTGGAGCAGTCCATGGGCTTTGTGCCCAACAGCATGCTCATCATGGCGCGCGATCCGGAATTACTCCTCCACTTTGGCCTGCTCAGCCGGACGGCCTTTGGCTCGGAGAACGCCCCGGTTTCCTGGTGGAATCGCCTCCGCCTGTTCTGGCGTTTGGCGGTGATCCATCTGGGCTTGGGCCCCAAGCGTCCGGATGCCTCGGTGCCGCAGGAGCTGCGGATGCTGGTGGCGATGGCGGCCAGTCTCTCGGCTGGCTGCCAGTATTGCACGGCGCATTCCGGCCACGCGGCTTTCGAGGAAGGCGTGGCCCAGGAGAAGATCGACGACCTTCTGCGCTATGAAGAGAGCCCGCACTTTACTCCGGCGGAGCGGGCCGCCTTGGCGTTGGGATTTGCCGCTGGGCGGGTGCCGAATGAGACCACCGAAGAGCACTTCGACGAGTTAAAGAAACATTACACCGAGCGGCAGATCATTGATCTGATGGGGACGGTGGCCATCATGGGGTTCCTTAATCGATGGAACGATACCTTAGGCACTCCGTTGGAGCCCGGTCCAAAGGATTGGGCGCAAAAGAGCCTCTAGGCAAAGAGCATCAGGCAAAGAAAAACCACGGCGGCAACCAAGCTAAGCGCAAGGTGGACGCCGAACGGCTTCGCCAGCGGGCGGGACGTGGCAAACTTGTCCATACCACTTTTTAACGGATGCTTGAGGAGAAAATTTAGTCACAGTTCTGTGACGAAACGTTTTTTTCAGGGTTGATCCGGGGAAAAGAGGGGGCATTCCTCGTTTGCAGACGGCGTAATCTGTGAGAATGATGTAGCGTAATCCTATGACCTCGCCCCATCTTCCCATCCTCCGTGTTGGCGAGTGTTATCGCAGCTTGGACCGACAGGAGCTGTGCCCGGTGGGACGTGGAGAAGCCCTGGCCGAAGTCAGCTTTGCCAACGCGGGGCTCATTCGCCGTGATCTCCAAGGGCGCCTGCGCACCGCCAGCGATGCTCTCGCGGCGCTCTCCTCCGAGGACCTGATTGCCATTTGCGAGAAGGCGGCGGTTCTCTGGATGGAAGCGGACCTTACCTTGGGTGATCAGGATGGAGCCCCGGTCCAGCAATCGCCGGAGCTCTACGTCCAACAGCTCTCTGCCACAACGGGGCTGCCTTACACCTTGTGCCGCTCCAACATGGAAAAAGTCCGGCAGGGCTTGGCCGAGATGCGGCAAATCCTCGCTGGGCTGACCCGGGGGCTGGATCCCGCCATCTTCGATTCCGGCCTCGTCCACAGCGGTGTCTTGGACATCGGCTACTACCGGGCGGCGGCGAGCCTGGGCGTGGTCTTACCCAGTAACTCGCCGGGGGTGAACACCCTCTGGCTCCCCGCTCTGCCGATGAAAGTGCCGGTGGTGCTCAAGCCGGGACGGGAAGACCCCTGGACGCCGTTGCGCATCATCTCGGCCTTGGTCGAAGCTGGTTTACCGGCGGAAGCGATTAGCTTTTACCCCGCCGGGCACGACGGAGCGGAAGACATCCTGCGCCACTGCGGCCGGGGGATCGTCTTTGGCGGCGATGCGACGGTGAAGAAATACGCAGCCAACCCGCATATCCAGACCCACGGGACAGGCCGGAGCAAGGTTCTGATCGGCGAGGACCAGATCGAACGTTGGCCCGAGTTTGTGGAGTGCCTCGCCACCAGCATCGGGGGGAACAGCGGGCGCAGTTGCATCAACGCGAGTGCCGTGGTGGTTCCACGTCATGGCCGAGAGGTTGCGGCGGCTGTGGCCGAGAAACTGGCCGAGCATACCGCCCGGGCGCTGGACGATCCTGCTGCCACCTTGGCTGGCTTTGCCAATCCTGCCATGGCGGAGATGACAATGGCCGTGGTGGAGCAGGACTTCGCCGAAGCCGGGGCTGAGGACGTCTCAGCGCCGTTCCGCGGGGAGGCGATCCGCGTGGAGCGCGATGGCCTGAGCTACCTCTTGCCGACCATTGCCTACCTGGACGGGCCGAGCCATCCCTTCTTCGAGCGCGAGTTCCTCTTCCCTTTTGCCTCGGTGGTGGAAGTGCCCCAGGCCGAGATGCTGGACGTGATTGGACCTACGCTGGTGGTCAGCGCCATCACCGAAGACCCGGCTTGGCAGGCCGAGCTGATGGCCTGCCCAGACATCGATCGGCTGAATTTTGGCCCGATGCCGACGAATAAGGTCCAGTGGGACCAACCGCACGAGGGCAACCTCTTTGAATTCCTTTACCACCGCCGGGCCATCCAGGGAGTGAAAGCGGCCGCATGAGTAGCTTGGTCGGGGGTGAGGGGTTTACCACGCGACCGCTTCCGCGTTTGGTGTGCGGGCCAGGTGTGGTCCAGCAAATCGGCCGCTTGGTCGGTGAGTTTGGCGGCCACCGCGCGTTGATTGTGACGGACCCCGGGATCATGGCGACAGGCTATCCAGATCAAGTCGCGAAGCTGTTACTGGCGGAAGGAATTCGCCCAACGGTGTTCGACGGGGTGGTGGAGAACCCTACCAGCGAGGAAGTGGAGCTTTGTGTCCAGGTGGCCAAGAGCAGTCAGGCCGATATCCTCATTGGCCTGGGCGGCGGCAGCAGCATGGACACGGCCAAGGGGTGCAACTTTCTCTTCACCAATGGCGGCGAGATGGCGGATTACCGGGGCAAGGATCTCGCCAAAAAGAAAATGCTCCCCTTTATCGCGGTGCCGACGACGTCAGGGACGGGGAGCGAGTGCCAGTGCTACGCGTTGATTGCCGATCCTGTCACCCACCAGAAGATGCCGTGTGGCGACACCAAAGCGATGGCCGTGGCGGCGGTGCTGGACCCGGACTTGACGTTGACCCAGCCACCCTTGGTCACGGCTTGTACCGGCTTGGACGCTTTGGCCCACGCGGTGGAGTCTTACGTCTCCAAAGCGGCGACCCCTTGGTCGCGTCTCTACGCTGGACGGGCTTACGCCCTGGTGCGTGAGCATCTGCCCACGGTACTGCAAAGTCCGGAGAACCGGGAAGCTCGCGGCGGCATGCAATTGGGAGCAGCTTTGGCCGGCGCGGCGATTGAGAACAGCATGTTGGGATGTGCCCATTCGGCCGCCAATCCCCTCACGGCTACCTTTAACGTGGTGCACGGTCACGCCGTGGCGTTGATGCTACCGGCGGTCATTCGGAAGAATGCCGAGCTGCCTGAGACGGCGGAGCTGTATGCGGAATTACTTTCCACCTCCGGCACGGTGATGGATGCGGGCGAAGAAGCCGCGGAGGTAATCGCGTCGGAAGTGGAGCAATGGCTTGGGGTCTCCGGGCTGTCACGGCAGTTGGTGAATTGCGGGGTGATTTACGAAGAGCTGCCCCGACTGGCCGAGCTCGCCACCCAGCAATGGACCGCGGGCTTCAACCCTTTGACCTACTCGGCGGCCGATTTCCAGGCCATGTACGAAGCGGCTTATGCACCCAGCCTAGAGGGAAATTAGTTAGCTTAGTTTGCACAATCGGTAAGCTCGGCTAGTTTTTCCTCAAACACCAAATGACCCATCACATGAAGCGTTCCCTTACCTGTCTTTTTCTCCTGGCGTTTGTCCTTACCTCCAGCCCGGTCTGGGCCTCCGATTGGCCGCAGCGCCGCGGGGCTGATCAGACCGGGGTCTCGACCGAAACGCTCAACTACAGCGGCTGGAATGACCAGGGCCCGGAGGTCCTGTGGCGGGCTTCGGTGGGGACTGGCGTTAGCTCGATGATCATGGCGGACGGCAAGGTCTTTGCCTTTGGCAACACCGGCAATGAAGACCGGGTGGCGGCGCTGGATCCAAAGACCGGAAAGCCAATCTGGGAATTTGAGTACGAGTGCCCGCTTGATCCGCGCATGTTCTCCGGCGGGACCGCGACCTCGCCCACCTTCGACGATGGCATCGTCTACACCCTCAGCCACGAGGGCGATCTCTATGCCCTGGAAGCGGGGACCGGTAAGCAGGTTTGGCATAAGAATTTGGTGAAGGACTTCGGCGGCAAGCGGCCCAAGTGGGGGTACGCGCAGTCCCCCGTGATTGTGGACAACATGCTCATCACCGTGCCGGGGGGATCGGGCAGCGGTGTGCTGGCCGTGGACAAGAAGACCGGCGAGAAGGTTTGGGCCACGGGTGGCGACAAGGCCGGTTATGGCACCCCCTATGCCTTCGAGCACAACGGCAAAAAGATGTTGGCGGTCTTCAATGCCTTTGGCCTCGTCGGGGTCGAAGCAGCGACGGGTAAAGAACTTTTCCGCGAGCGTTGGCAGACGGATTGGGATGTGAATGCCACCACGCCGATCGTGCAAGATGACCTCATCTTCATCAGTTCCGGCTACGGTACGGGCAGCGGCGCGTTCCAGCTTTCCGGCGGCCAAGCCAAGGAGAAGTGGACTTCCAAGGAATTTCAAAACCAGATGACCAATGCCGTGCTGCACGATGGCGTGCTCTACGGCTTCAGCATGAAGCACGTCAACCGGCCGACCGGCCGTAGCCTTCGCGCTGTGGACATGGCCTCCGGCAAGGTGCTCTGGGAAACCGACGACCCTAACATGGGCGGTCTCATCGTGGTGGGCGACAAGCTGGTGATTCAAAGTGTGGGCGGCGAGGTCATTGTAGCTGAGCCCAGCCGCGAGGGGTACAAGGAACTGGCTCGCTACCAAGTATTGGGCGGGGCCAGTTGGGTGACCCCGGCTTTCGCCAACGGCGTGCTCTACCTCCGCAACAACGTGGGCATGGTCGTCGCGATCAAAGCGTCCTTATGGCAACGACAACGCACAGACAGCGTGAAAACAGTCAGGGGTATGGAAGGGAAGAAAACGTATGGGTGGCCAGCTGGCTTGGCGGCTTGCCTGATGCTCGCTTTGGCGGGGTGCGGTGCTTCGGAGCCAGCGGCTCCCGCTGCTCAATCCAAGGAAGCGACATCCCCGCAGTCGGAGGAAGTTACCCCGGACACGGTCCAGCACGGTAAAGTGGCGGGTTGGCTCGGCTGGCGGGGTCCCACGCAAATGGGCGTGAGCGAAGAAGCCATCAAGTGGGAAAAGGGGATGGCGCCACTCTGGACCTACGACATCTCGGGCGGCGGCACGCCGATCGTGGCTGACGACAAGGTGTATCTCTTTGGCTACTACGGGGAAGAGGCCGACTTGCAGGAAGCCTTGGTCGCGCTGAACGCCGACACCGGCGAGAAGCTTTGGGAATACCGCTTCAACGACTTTATCTCCGACATCATCTACAACCGCTACGCGATCGGCGCTCCGGCGGTGGATGCCGCTACGGGTAATGTCTACCTCCAAACGACGGCGGGTTTGCTCATGGGCTTCACGCCCGACGGTAAGAAGCTGTGGGAGCGCTCGATGATGGAAGAGTTCGGGCGCTTGACCTTCCCGAACGGTCGCACGGGCGCGCCGGTGGTCTTTGAGAACCTCGTTATCGTCCACGGCATCACGGCCAACTGGGGAACCAACGGTCCGGCCCGCGACCGCTTCTATGCTTTTGATAAGAAGACTGGCGAACTGGTCTGGTTTAGTACGCCGGGGGTCGGGCCCATCGATAGCTCCTTCTCCACGCCGATTTTGGGCACGCTGGGCGAGCGCGCCGTCTTTTATGCCGGCACCGGCTGCGGCAACGTGGTCTGCGTGGACGCCCGCACGGGTCAACCGCTCTGGCGAATGAAGATTGCCAGCGGCGGGGTCAACTCCTCGCTCATCCTTTACAACGGGCCGCTGCCGCAGGATGCCGCGAGCGATTCCTACAATCCGAAAACAGATACCGACGCCGACAACACGGTGGCGAGTCTGATCATCATCCACGGCAAAGAGAATCTCGATAGCACCCTGCTTGGGCGGATGATCCGAATCAAGCTACCGACGGCGGAAGAAATCGCGGCGGCCAAGGAGCTGCCCTTGGTCCTGGGGAAGGACGTGGAAATCTGGCGTAACGACGACATGATGCGCGCCTTCACCAGTTCGCCGATTTTGGCGGGCGATCGGGTTTACACCACCGTGGCGACGGGTGAGTTCGTGGCCACGGATGCGGTGACGGGCGAGAACGTCTGGAAGCTCAAGCTGGGTAATGACCAGCTCCACGCCTCACCCGCTTACGCCAAGGGCAGCGGTCTTTTCTTTGTGCCCATGCACGAGTCCAAGCTCTTCGTGATCAAGGACGAGAACACTAAGGGTGAGATTGTGGACGAAGTCGAACTCGACGGCGTAGCGCTCGGCGCGCCCGCCTTCTGGAACGGCCGCGTTTTCCTCGAAACGAAGAAAAAAGTCTACGCCTGGGGACCGAAGGAGCCGGTGAAGCCCGCTGCCAAGGTGATGTCGTACGCCTCCTTCAATCCGGGGGAAAAGGAAACCCAGGTTTTCGCCACGGAAGGGAAGGCGGTGAGTGCGCGCATCGTCCCGCCGGAGTTCATTCTGCCGCAGGGCGAGACGCAGGGCTTCCAGGTTCAACTGCTCGATTCACAGGGCATCGTGCTGGAAGACAACGCCACCGTGGAAAGCTGGGAGAAATGGATTCCGCCCCAAGCCAAGGTCCGGGCCATGCTGGATGCGGATTTTGAGCCCAATAAAAACGCGATGGCGGCCGGAAAAGAAGCCGCTCAAAGTGCCGGGGCGATTAAGGCGACCACAACGGATGACCTGACCGCCACCGCCCGCGGGCGCGTGTTGATTGAGCCACCCTACGAGGAAACCTTCGAGGAATATGAGCTGACCGCCACCTCGCCAGAAACGAGTGTGCATGGCGCGGAGAAGTTTGCCTTCCCGCCGCTGCCCTGGACCGGTGCACGGGTCAAATTTCGGGTCATCGATCTGGAAGGCAACAAGGTGCTGGGCAACGTGCTCGACGTCTTGCTCTTCCAACGGGCACGCAGCTTCATTGGCCCGCCGGATTTGAGCAACTACACGCTCAGCGCCGATGTCCGCACCGACGGCAATCGCCGCATCTCCAGCGAGGCGGGGCTGATCAATCAGCGCTACCAGATCGGCCTGGTCGGCAACACGGACAAGCTGGAGGTTTCCTCCAATTACGATCGGCTCTGGGAACAGGTGGATTTCCCGGTCAAACCCAACACTTGGTACACGCTCAAAACCAACGTGGTGACGAACGAGAACGGCTCGGGCGTCGTCCGCGCCAAGGCCTGGGAGCGTGACGCCGAAGAGCCCTCCGCCTGGACCATCGAAGTGCCGATCGACAACGTCAACCGCCATGGTGCGCCGGGCTTTTACTCCTTCTCGCCGCAGTCCAAGAAGCGCGTCTACTTCGACAACATCAAGCTGGAGAAGAGCGGAGAGTAGGTGTTTAGAATCGCAGATTTCAATCATTCAGTTAGATTGAAAGTTAGTGAATCGCCTTTACCATAAAGGTATGGCTGATTTTTCTGGGCGACATCCGTTGAGCCGTCCAGGTAAGTATTTTGTCGATAGCGATACGTGTTTGTTTTGTGAGCTATGCCGTGAGATTGCGCCCAAGAACATAGGTTGGGATGATGAGAGATATGTGGCTTACGTCGAAAAGCAGGCCTCATCTCCAGAAGAAGAAGCGGCACTGAAAGAAGCTTCCGAAAGTTGTTGTGTCGAGGCCATCGGTGACGATGGCGATGACTACAATTGGGAGAGTGAGCAACCTCTTCCGAAGCAGCCTTGGTGGCGTCGTCTCTTTTCCTGAGATATAGCGAGGCGACTCTCTGAAACTGCGGTTTAAACCGCGGTCCGTCGTAGCGTGATCTGCGCCACCTCAGTCGGGCATTGGTAGCGGACCGGGATGGTCTGAGCGAGGCCGTTGGTGATGAAGAGGCGCTTACCGTCCTGCTCGTAGAGGCCGCGCTTGTACTTAAACTTCATGGCCGGTCCGAAGGATTCGCCCGGCTCTTGAACCAGTGAGATTTGTCCACCGTGGGTGTGGCCAGCAAGGGTGAGGTCGGCCCCGGCTTGCTCGCGCAGCGGATCCCAAAGGTCAGGATCGTGCGCCAAGGCGAGGAGGAAGTCGGGCTGGACAGACTCAGCGCATGCCGCCTCAAGCCGCTCCTGCGCCATCCGCAGGTGGCGTCGCCAGCGGA
>CAWUJC010000047.1:0-9659 GCA_963922355.1 uncultured bacterium
GGCCGGGCATGCAGCGTGACGCTGCACCAAGTCAATCTAGGTGCAGCAAGTAAAGATCAAAGCCTGCCTATTGTTTTTTCTTATCGAAGGCTTCGTCGAAGACCACGTTGCTCGGGGCAAAGTCGATCGTCTTGACGAACTGAGCGGCCTCGGTGGCGCCGTGATCTCGGTCCATGCCGGGGTCTTCCCATTCAACGGAGAGCGGGCCCGCGTAGCCGACTTCGTTCAGCGCGCGAATGATCGGCTCGAAGTCCACGTCGCCGTGGCCGGGCGAGCGGAAATCCCAGTAACGCTTGCGGTCGCCCCAGCCGAGGTGGCCGCCAAAGACGCCAGATTCTTTCGGCACGTCGGACCAGGCGGCGTCCTTCACGTGGGCGTGGAAGATGCGGTCCTGGAAGCGGTAGATGAACTCGACGTAGTCGACACCTTGATAGCCGAGGTGGCTGGGGTCGTAGTTGAAGCCAAAGGCCGGGTGGTTGTCCAGGGCTTCAAGCGCGCGTTCGGCGGTCACGATATCAAAGGCGATTTCCGTCGGATGGACTTCCAGCGCAAACTTCACGCCCTCGGCCTGGAAGGCGTCGAGGATCGGCTTCCAGCGTTTGGCAAAATCTTCGTACCCGGCGTCGATCATCGCGGGGGTGACTGGCGGGAAGGCGTAAAGCAGGTGCCAGATGGAACTGCCGGTGAAGCCGTTGACCACGCTAACGCCGAGCTTCTTGGCCGCCTTGGCGGTCTTGATCATTTCTTCGGCAGCCCGCTCGCGCACGCCTTCCGGCTTGCCGTCGCCCCAGATGTACGGGGGCAGGATGGCCTGGTGGCGTTCGTCGATCAGGTCGCACACCGCTTGGCCGACGAGATGGCTGGAGATGGCCCAGCAGCCCAGCCCGTGCTTCTCGAGCTGCTTCTTCTTGTTCTCGACGTAGTCCTTTTCGGTCAGCGCCTTGTCGACCTCAAAGTGGTCGCCCCAGCACGCCAGCTCAATGCCGTCGTAGCCGAAGGAGGCGGTTTTTTCGCACATGGTTTCCGCGGGCAAATCTGCCCACTGGCCGGTAAACAAGGTGACGGGTCGTGCCATGGTCCCCTTACTCAAGCAGTTGTTGCGATAATGGCAAGTATGGCGGGTGCAAAAAATGCGGATATAGGGAAAGGCGGTCTAGGCTGCCGTCTGCCAGGACCTGCCGTGCGCTAAGACTTACGGCGACGTGCCGCCAGGAGAGCCCCCGCCACAAAAAGCATTCCGGTGGTGGAGGGCTCAGGGACCGTGACAGCATAGCTGCTGAAGCTGCCTGCGGTGAAGCTGATCCAACCGTTGGCGTAGGTAAAGTCGTTAGCGGTGTGGAGGTTCCAAAGGCTAGCACCATCTGCTAGATGCCAAATGGAGAGTTGTTCCAAGTCGAAGCCTTCGCCGATATAAATCGAGATAAGGGTGAGTTCGGTGACGTCGGTGATGAAATCATAGGCAGTGATGGAGAGCTGCCCGTGTCCGATATTGAGCGATTGGTTGGCCAGTCGCATGGCATCGAAGCTGCCCGTCCCTTCTTTGGTGCTGAAACTAACAATCAAAACATTGCCATCGAAGCCTTGGCGAACGCCGCTGAGATCGGTATTCGCCAAAGCACCAGTGCCGATTTCAGCGGCGGTAAAGGTATGGTTGGCGCTGTCCCAGGTTCCGCCAAAGGCCTCGTAGGTGCCCGAGCCGTTAAAGCCGGTTGCGGTAGAAATAGGTGAGTAAACCGTTCCGGCGGCAAGGTCGGGCGTGGCGAAGAGGTTGACCGTGCCGAAGTTGCCGAAGCGGCCACTCCCGCTAGTTCCGGCGTTGATCATGTTGTCACCGTCGACCATCAGGGTGAGGCTGCCGCTAGATATTACCGAGGCACTATAATCAAGGTTGACCTTGCCACCCGCTTCTACTTTTAGCTGCCCTTTTATAGAGAGGCCTGCCGCTTCCAGGGTAGAGGCAGGCCCCGTGATTTTGGCAGATGCTTCGCTATCGTTCACATTGAATTCATTGGTGGCAACTTTTCCACCTTGGGTAATGGCCAATTTAGACGAACCAAATAAGGTAACGCCTTGTGTAGTCGTAGTCCATTGGCTGCCTTCGCCTGTGATTTCGACCGACTTATCAGTGAAACTTCCCGCTGCGGATTCGATCTGCGCTCCATTGCGGATGATCATGTTCCGGACAAGCCAGCTTTCGTTGGTCGCCGTCAGGTTGAGGGTGATGCCCTCATCGTCCCCAACGTAGGTGGACCACTTGTTGCTGCCGTTGAAGTCGACGGTGTCATAGCCATCGCCAATGAGATCGTTGGTGTTGATGGTACCGGTCCCGTGGAGGTCTTGGCGATTGGCGTCGAGTAGGAAGGTATTGAGGGTGCCCCCGTCGAGATTGATGGTGCCATGATTAGTACCAAGTTGGTTTTTGGCGACTTCTATACGTTGCAATACATTCACCACGGCACCGTTTTTGATGTTGAGGGTGCCTCCTCCTCCGCCTGCAGAATCAGAACCGACATACAAAAGATTCACTCGCCACACCGCGCCATCGCCGCTGACGCTAGCCGTTCCGTAGCTGTCGCTCTGATATTGTGTCCCCAGATAGGCTCGCCCGGTTCTCGCTATAGTTGTTTCGCCATTGGTGGATTCAATATTGAGTTCTCCTTCATCTTGGACTCCTAAGTCTAATTGGCGGATATACTCGACTGTGCCACCGTTCTTGACGTTTAAGGTGCCTTTCGCTCCAAACCCAAGCGACATTCCACCTCGAATGTTCGAATAAGTTCCGCCGTTCGTGAGGTTGACAGTTCCAACCGCATTGTATCCGACAATGTCACTATAATAATTCGTGCTGCGGCTACCTTCCCAACGTGATCCTTGGCCATCTACATTGAGAGTTCCATGAGATCCGCTTCCAATAATCGTATTGCGCACGCCAGTGCCTAGTCTTGCCCCTCGTGTGATGTTTAGCGTCCCTTGATCAGAATCACCGATATAGAGGTTTTCCAGGATCCGCGATTGAACTGTGTAGCCATCGATCGTCAGGATGCCATTTGCATCATAGCCGATACTGAGAGTATTGAACGAAACCGTATAAGGGTCATGCGGATAGGTGTAGCTAGAATAAAGAACCTCACCGGGGGTGTCGTTGTAACCGAGAAGTCCGATGAAGCTGTATCCCCCGGCTTCATATCTCCACTTGTTAGGATCATTGACCCCGGTAGCGCCGGTGTTGTTCGGGTCGATAACGCCTGGGGGAACCCATCCGGGAGGAAGTACAATCGGATCGGCATGAACAAAGCTCTTCATGCAACCTAGCGCCAAACAGGCACCAGCGATCACTTTTACGTGTCTCCCAACCATGACGCGCCAAGGTTACGGACCATCCTAATGCCGTGTCGAGCCGTAAAAGGGTCATCGAAGAGAAGAAGTTGGCAGCGTCAGGTGACAGGCGGAGCCGCGCATTCAATCAGATGGCCTGACACCAGAATTAGCCGAGGTGTGCGAGCGCTAGCTGATCCACTTCGTCCACTTGTCATTCGAGTTGGAGGAATCGACGACGGTTTGGATGAACTGCATGCCGCGGAGGCCATCGTGCACGTTGGGCACATCGAGTTCAATTTCCGTTGGCGCGCGGCCTTCCAGCTTGGCGCGAATCTGCCCGGCGAAGTTGCGGTACAGGATCGCAAAGGCTTCGAGGAAGGCCTCGGGGTGGCCAGCCGGGATGCGGGAGTTGGCGATGGCGGCGTCGCTCAAGCGATCGGCGTAGTTCACGCCCGGCTTGATGATCTCGCGCGGGCGGTCGGGATGGGTGCGGATGAGTGTGTTTGGCTCGGCCTGCACCCAGATGAGGCCGCCTTTGGTCCCGTAGATGCGGATGTTCAGCCCGTTCTCTTCGTCGATGGAAATCTGGCTGGCATGCAGCACGCCTTTGGCGCCGCCGGCAAAGCGCAGGAGCACGTTGCCGTCGTCGTCCAGCGTGCGACCGGGGAGGAAGGCGGTCAGATCGGCGCACATTTCTTCGATCTGCAAGCCGGTGATGTACTCGGCCAGATTTTCGGCGTGCGTGCCGATGTCGCCCATGCAGCAGGAGATGCCTGCGCGGGCCGGGTCGGTGCGCCAAGCAGCCTGCTTCTGGTCATCGTCTTCCAGTTTGGAGGCGAGCCAGCCCTGCGGGTACTCGACGATGACTTTCAGCACGTCGCCAATTGCGCCGGAGCGCACGAGGTGGCGCGCTTCCTTCACCAGCGGGTAGCCGGTGTAGTTGTGGGTCAGGCCAAAGCAAAGGCCGGTCTTCTCGACTAACGCGACGAGTTCCTTTGCTTCGTCGAGGGAATGGGTCATCGGCTTGTCGCTCATCACGTGGAAGCCGGCTTCCAGCGCGGCCTTGGCCGGGCCAAAGTGCATGTGGTTGGGCGTGACGATGCTGACGAAGTCCATCCGCACGTCTTCCGGCAGAGCGGCTTCCTTTTCCATCATCTCGTCGTACGAGCCGTAAACGCGCTCGGCCGGGAGGAAGAGTTCCTCGCCGCTGGCGCGGCTGCGCTCGGGGTCGGAGCTAAAGGCCCCGCACACCAGTTCGATTTGCCCGTCGAGGTTGGCCGCCATGCGGTGCACCCCACCAATGAAGGCACCCTGGCCGCCGCCAACCATGCCCATGCGAATTTTGCGTCGTGTACTCATTGTCGTGTTCTTGCTTCGTTCTGTTCGGAGAAGGCTGCCCCAAAGTGGTTCTCACCCGGGGGGGAATCCAATGTGCACGCGATGATGGCAATAGCAACTCTTGAGGCGGCGGAATTCGGAAAACCTTGCGTCGCCGGGACGAGGCGCGGCTTGTGACGCGCTCGGCGCTTGCTACGATTTAGGCGTCATGTCGGAGATTGCCAAACCAGCTGGACTTGATGCAGTGATTGCGAAGCTCAAGGAGTTGGATGATAACGGCCTCTATTTTCATGAGACGTTTCCCACGTTTGATGAGTTTCTCAAGAATGATCAATTTGCCAATTTGCTACCCAAAATCGATCCTACTGGCAAATCAGAATATCGCGTGATGGCAGACTATCTTATTGCGGCTCCAGTTATTGGCGTTGATTTTTCTCCCACGAGTGAGACCTATGGACAGGTGGTTGGCTATATAGGCAACTACAACAACAGTGATGAGGTGTGGGTATGCGCAGAGTCTTTGCAGAGCTTCCTGATCAGGCTAGAGCAAGAGGGGTTGGATATCATCTTGGGTTGATATCTGGGCATCATGTCGGAATTCGAAGAACCACCGGGGCTTGATGCGGTGATGGCGAAGCTGAAAGCGTTGGAGGATGAGAACCTTGTTCTGCACGAAGATTTTCCTACGCTGCAGGAATTTCATGAGCGCAGCGGTGCTTCGCTCGAAGGTGATAATCAAGGGGGGCGTGAGATTGGCTATACAATGTTAAACTGCCAGCAAGTGCCCAAGGGCATTCCGAATTTCGAGTGCTACCGCGTTATCGCGGATTACCTCATCCACGCGCCCATTCTGGCGGTGAACTTTGGAGCGAAGAGTGCGACCTATGGAAGGGTAATGGGTTATTGCGGACCTGGCCGATGGTTTTGCGCCGACAGCTTGGAGGAGTTTTTACACAGTTTGGATAAGACGGACGAAGGTGCTTTCTTCGGGCGTTCTGGTGATTGCTCGGAAGCGCCGGTCCATGTGGATCAAGGCCCACGCTACTTCCGCGCTGTCTTGATCGGCGTGGGGATTTTCTTTGGCGGCCTTTGTGTTTTGGCTCTTGGTGCTTGGCTTTTTGTCTACCTGTTTGGTTCTTTCAACTAGAGGCGCGTTCTTTTAGTCTACCGCGCGATGGAGTCGATTCGTCGTCGGGTACACGAGATTATTTTTGAGGCCGATACGGCCCTGGGCCGGGCCTTTGATATCTTCATCTTGGTGCTGATTACGCTCAGCGTTGGCTTGGTGATGGCGGAGAGCCTGACCCCGTACAACGGCGCCTTGCAGCACTACTTTTATTACGCGGAGTGGGGCTTCACCATCATCTTCACCCTCGAGTACGGGTTGCGGCTTTGGTCGGTAAACAAGCCCTGGACCTACGCCAAGAGCTTCTATGGCATTGTTGATTTGCTGGCCATCGTTCCGACGTACTTGAGCCTGCTCTTCCCCGGGGCGCATCACTTGATTCTCATCCGCGCGTTGCGGGCGCTCCGGCTTTTCCGAATTTTCAAAATGCTGGAGTACGTGGACGGGGCTAACATGCTGCTCCGTGCCCTCTGGCGCAGCCGCCATCGCATTGCGGTCTTCGGCTTTGCCATCGTGATCATCATCACCATCGTCGGCGCGCTGATGTACGTGATCGAGGGCGAGGAGCACGGCTTCTATAACATTCCGTATGCGATGTACTGGGCCTTGGTCACCATCACTACGGTGGGCTACGGCGACGTCATCCCGCAAACCGCGGCGGGCAAGATGTTGGCCTCCTTGGTCATGCTCCTGGGCTACGCGATCATCGCGGTGCCAACCGGCATCATCACGGCCGAGGTGATGGATGAGATCATCCAAGGCCGCAACTCAACCAACACGCAACACTGTCAAAATTGCGGCGCGATCGGCCATCTCGACGACGCCCGCTACTGCCGAAAATGCGGGGCCAGTCTGGACGTGGAGCACGACCCGCAGCGGGAACTTCTTTAGGCAGCGTGATGCTTACTCATGACTCCCCGGTTGCGGATGGGCTTGTGTTGGTAGCCGTCGATGTCCCCATCTAAGGGGCGCGTTGCGTCAGGTAAAGTGAAAGTGGCGGGCTAGGGACAGCCCGCCCTACCCTTGCTTCCTGCTAACCTTGGGCGGCTTTCTCCGCCGCGCGTTTTTCTTCCTTCTTGTCCACTTTGTCGAGTCGCTCGCGCAACTTGCCCTTGCGGTCGAGCAGCTCGAAGGCTTCGAGCGAAGGAACCTTGAGCCCAGGATCACGCTCCTTGTGCCATTGGTAGACGCGCAGCACTTCGAGCGTCCCGGCGTAAGAATTGGTGCGGCGTTGGCCGGTAGCGAGCAAAGCGCGGATGTTGCCCGCCACGAAGGCGGCCATGAAGTCCGGCGTCGGCGCATCGCTCGGCCCGTGGATGACCCAGGGCACCGCCTCTTCGTAGAAGACCACGTTCACTTCCGGATGTTGGTCGGCAAAGGTGACGACTTTTTCCAACGCGGCCCGGCCCGTCGGGGTCAGCCCCTCTCGTTCGTAGATGTCTAAATCGGCTCGCAGCGCTTCAAGCTCAGCTTCCAGCCCTGCTGAAATCGGCGGCGCGGGGGCGGTGGTCAGCTTCGGGGGTGGCGCGGGCGCTTCGTCTTGCTGATAGCCCCACCAAAGCGTCAGCCCCACAGCTAGCGCGGCAACGAGCCAAAAGAGATAGACGGATGTGCGGTTGGTGTTCATGCTCGGGCGATAGATGGAACCGGAGTTATCCCAGTTTTCCCAGACCAGAGAAAGTCATTTGCTGCTGGTCATGCTGATTGGCGGTGGTCTGACGGGGGTCTGCGTGATGATTCATGCCGTGGGTACGACCATGCTGCTGCAATGGCTACCCAAGTTTGCGGATCGCATCATGGTGCGCTTCCCGGTGGTGGGCGGAATGGCCTCGCTGCTCGTCGTTTCCAGCGTCTTGCTCTGTCTGCACTTTTTGGAGCTAACCATCTGGGCGTTGGCCTATCTCTGGCTCACGCCCATCCAGGAAATCCCGGACTTCGAGACGGCGCTCTACTTCTCCGGCAGTACCTACACCACGGTTGGCTACGGCGACATCACGCTTAACCACGCCTGGCGCCTGCTCACCAGCATCGAGGCGATGGACGGCATGCTTCTGCTCGGCTGGAGCACCGCCTTGCTTTACGCCTCCATGAGCCAGATCCACCATAAGTTGGAAGACTACCGCCAACGCACCGAAGATGCGGTTTAGGACGGGCTAAAACTCACCATGCTTTGGCCCGTCATCTCCGCGGGTTGGGGGACGTCCATCAGGCTGAGCAACGTAGGCGAGACGTCGGCCAGGATGCCGTCTTTAATCGTGGCGTCTTTGGCGTCGGCGCCGACGTACCAGATTTGCACCAAGTTCGTGGTGTGGGCGGTGTGGGCCGTGCCATCAGGTTGCACCATCTGCTCGCAGTTTCCGTGGTCGGCGGTGATCAGCGCGCAGCCGCCTAGCTCCAGGATTTTACTCACGATTTTTTCCAGGCACGTATCCACCGCTTCCGTCGCCTTGATTGCTGCTTCCAGCACGCCGGTGTGGCCGACCATGTCCGGATTGGCGAAGTTGAGGATGAGCAGGTCGTACTGATCGGTGCTGAGTTTCTCCAGCACCTTGTCGGTTAGTTCGTAGGCGCTCATCTCGGGTTGGAGATCGTAGGTCGCGACCTTGGGGCTGTTGGCCAGGACGCGATCCTCGCCCGGGTAGGGTTGCTCGTTGCCGCCGTTGAAGAAGAAGGTGACGTGCGGGTATTTCTCGGTTTCGGCCGAGCGAAGCTGCGTCTTGCCCGCTTCGCTCACCACCTGGCCGAGGATTTTATCCATGCTCTGCGGGCCGAAGAGAACCGGGTAGGGGAAGTCCTCGCGGTAGCGGGTGAGGGTGACGATCTTGATGTCGGGCACACCGCCGCGATCCCAGTCGTCGAGCTTCTCGTCCGTGGTGGCGCGGCAAAGCTGGCGCCCGCGGTCGCTGCGGAAGTTGTAGAAAAGGACGCCGTCACCGTCAGCGATGATTGGTCGCGGCGTTTCGACAAAGCACGTGGCGGGGATGAACTCGTCGGTCTTGTCCGCCGCGTACCATTCCTGAATGACCTCGCTCGGCTTTTGGCCGTAGGCGGCTTTCTCCGCTACGCCGTGGAAGACGAGATCGTAGGCCAGCTTGGTCCGCTCCCAACGTTGGTCGCGGTCCATGGCGTAGTAACGCCCGATCATGGTCGCGATGGTGCCCAGGCCGATTTCGGCGATCTTCGCTTCCAGCTTGGCGAGGTAGTTTTTGCCACCGTGCGGAGACGTGTCGCGCCCGTCCATGAAGCAGTGGATGTAGGCCGTCTCGATGCCGGCGTCCTTCGCCACTTGGAGCAGTGCGTACAGATGTTCCTCGTGGGAGTGGACGCCGCCGTCGCTCAGCAAGCCCCAGAGATGCAGCGTGCCGCGCCGGGCTTTGATGCCGTCAAAGAGTTCGCTCAGCGCCGGGATGCCGGCTAGCTCGCCGTCTTTGATCGCGTTGTTGATACGCAGAAAGTCCTGATAGACGATGCGACCGGCGCCGAGGTTGAGGTGGCCGACTTCGCTGTTGCCCATTTGGCCGTGCGGGAGGCCGACGTCCTCGCCGCTGGCGCTGAGCGTGGCGTGCGGGTACTCGGCGTAGAGCTTGTCCTGAAACGGCAGCGTGGCCAGGAGCGGGGCGTTTCCTTCGGTTTCTTTGGCGGCCTCGCCTTGTGGGCTTAGGCCCCAGCCATCTCGGATGATCAAGGCGACGGGTCGGTGTGCTGTCATGCCCCTAGCTATGGGGGCCTGCGGCCAACCCGTCAAGAAGGGGTGAGCGGTGCTCGTCTAATCCATCGGGCCTTTGAGGATTTCACGCGCCTTGCCGACCAGGAAGTTGCAGGCCTCTGGGCAAAGGAGGGGGAGGCGGTTCGGCTCCGCGGTTTGATCGGGGAGGGG